>VYFM01000240.1 GCA_009842375.1 Candidatus Poribacteria bacterium
ACCTACAGTAGACGCATTTAGATTCTGATTATTATATTTTGTCAGGACGGGGTAAAATTCATCCTGAATTTCCTTTATCCTCCTTTTTCTCCTCTTTTTTGAAAAAACCTGAGACCTTTTCACATCAACACGCGTCACTATAAGTTGATTTGAAAAACTAACTTTCCCTTTCCAGAGGTATCTGATGAAAAATGCTGATCTCCAACTCATCCAAAGAGTCCTTGATGGCGATGATACGGCATTCTCCGAACTCGTGTGTAAATATCAAAAGTCTGTACACGCACTCGCGTGGCGGAAGATTGGGGATTTCCACATTGCCGAGGAAATAACACAAGATACATTTCTGAAGGCATATCAGAGATTGTCAACCTTGAGAGAACGACGCTCTTTTGCAAGTTGGCTCTATGTCATCGCAGCTAACCAATGCAAAGCATGGCATCGCAAGAAACGATTGCGAACACAATCATTGGAAAGCACAAATAGCGCGGTGTTGGAAAAAGCAACCTATTCCAGTTATATCAGTGCAGAAAACGAACGGACATCAGAAGAAGCGCAGCGCGAAGTGGTCAAAAAACTACTTGCGAAGTTACAGGAGAGCGACCGCACTGTCGTCACGCTATACTACCTCGGGGAAATGACGTATGAAGAAATAAGCAGATTCTTAGGCGTATCGGTTAGTGCGATTAAGAACCGACTATACCGTGCGCGCCAGTTATTAAAGAAGGAGGAACCCATGATCAGAGAAGCATTACAGAAATACCAAATCACACCGAATCTCACAGAGAACATCATGCGTGAAATTACACGACTAAAACCGGCTGCACCTACAGGAGGCAAACCTTTTGTTCCGTGGGCAGTTGCTGTTTCAAGTGCTATTTTGATTGTGTTGCTACTCGGATTAGGGAGTCAACAATTAGTACGTTTTCAGCAACCTTATTCTTTAGATGCACAAGCAGAAACAACCGTTGAACTCGTTGATACACCTATTGTGTTAAATCTTGAAGTAAAAGCAGATGTCCAAAATCAAATTGGACGTTCAAATCCGATTGGTAAGAGCGATAATAACGGTCAGAAACCTAACGAGGTATTATTGGCTGCTTTACAGGAAGAAGGTGAAGACGTTTCCGTCCCTAAGCGACAATGGATACAGTCCGGACCAGTAAAGGGAAGTTATGTAGGTGGTTTAACCGCAACATCTGACGGTGAACTATTCACCTATTTTTATGGAGAAATCCACAAATTTGCACCTGATGGAGAAGGGTGGCAGCAAATCTTCAATACCAAAACACTGGATGCTGATTATGGCAGGTTCGCACCTATGAAAAAATGGAACAGGACACTCTATATGTTACTGTCCAAACATAAGCTATTCGCTTCAGAAGATGATGGCAAGACATGGGAATTTCTTTATGCCTTTCCAGTACAGCATAATTTGATACTTTTTGATTTCGTGACAACAGAACAAGCCATCTATATCATATTTTCCGATCACTCTGTTTTTCGTTCTGATGATAACGGAAAAACATGGAATAATGCAATTAATGAATTTCCCGGACCACCTACCACGGTAGTAGCCACGCATAATACAATCTTTGCTGGCACAAATTCTGGCATCTATCGCTGGAACACTGACAGTTGGAAATACTTAAAGCTTCCAGTCTCCAGAGAAATTGAAGTAACTTCAATCACAGCTATCAAAGATCAGCTATATGTAGTAGGAACAGGTAATACTATACGGGGAAATAGTCGTAATTGGTGGATATTTAGATCAGCTAACCTCGGTGAAACATGGAAAGATATAACACCTAAAAATGCCTGGTCTCTTGTAGGAGACCCTCCCCACCTAAAACTTATCGCTGCTGGCGAAACTCTTCTGTTGATGGAACGAGGTATGGTTCGTTCAGTGGATGGTGGGAGCACCTGGTTACCACTACAACCACCAGACACTACACCAGTAATGGACAGATTCCATCCTGCTGTGGTGATGGACGATAGGACGGTTTACGTTGGTAGTCCGGCCGACGGTCTATCGCGTTCTACAGATGCAGGTAAATCATGGGAAGCGGTAAATTTCAAGCCAGAGAGTTCCCTACCAATAGATAGTCTAATACCTATTAGGAAAAACGATAATGCGCAGAACACAGCATCTGGTCTTTATGGACTCATAGCAGGGGAGATAGCAAGAACTACAGACAAAGGTAAATCTTGGAAGACTGTTCAAATGGGGACATCCATTACATCTATAGGTAGAAATCCACCATCCTTTAGGTATATAAATCAATTCGATAATATGCTCTATGCAAAAGCAAAGGGTGTGGAAGATAAATCACAACAAACCAGTCTATACTACATCTCTGCAGATGGTAGTATAATGCCTGTAGAGGACATACCTTCCTTTAACTCAAGGCAATTACAAGACCTATGGTTTAGAGGGAAAAAAGGGGATTTAGATGTATCAGAAAAGTCGTTCACTGAACAGTTGAAAGATAATTTTGTAGGCGCTGATCAATTCTTTAACCAGATAGCACAAGGAGATATTCTGAGTGAAGAAAAACTATATCAGAATGACCTTTTCCAGACTCAGTACAGACTTATAGATAGCGGATTATCTGGTGCGTTTGCAGTTAGTGGTAACACGTTCTACGCAGAATACAATTTTAGACTCTTCCGATGCAAGCGGGGAGATACAACGTGGTATGACACAGGTGTGGAAGAGACAGGTCATCTTATATATATGGACGCTGCAAAGGCTTATGAACGGGAAGGTCTGTCACAGGAAAAAATTGACAATATTCTTAGAACTTGGTCAAGAGGATTCAAACTTGCTGTTTCAAACGACACTGTTTACGTTGGCAAACGGGATGGACATCTTGTTGTATCGTTTGACACAGGAAATAATTGGCTCAATCTAACACCTACTCTGCCATTTCCCGTTAGAGCATTCAAAAAAATATTATTTGTCGGAACCACTGTATATGTAGCAACAGACGCGGGCGTGGCTACATCAAAGAATGGCAAAAATTGGAGTGCTATAACCGATGCAGCAGGAACTATCCTAATTATTGAAAAGCTGACGATTGATGAAAATGTCCTTTACGGTTCTACCAAAGACACAGGTGTTTATCGCTTAGAAGGCAGCAATTGGAAACAAGTGATTTCTGATATACCTGAACGTGTGACTTCCCTCGCTGTTGATGGAAACACAGTTTACGTGAGCATGTGGGATCAGGATATGGTCTACTACAATCTTGACGAATAATTCAATATAGATTATAATTGTGTCATCCATTCGGTATGTCATAATCTTTATCACCTAATCTCCATACAATAT
>VYFM01000704.1 GCA_009842375.1 Candidatus Poribacteria bacterium
GGAGAAAAGAATTGTATGAATCGGATAAAAATAGGGGTAGTTGGATGTGGAGCGGTTGCACAGGTTCAACACCTACCGAACCTGAAACATCTTCATAGAGAATATGAAGTAAAGGTTGTCTGTGACTTGTCACGAAAAGCTGCAGAGGCAGTAGTCCAAAGGTTTCAGATTCCACATTATGTCACAGACTACAACAAACTATTGGATATGGACATTGATGCTGTGCTGCTATGTCATGGAGACCCGAAAACGAAAGTTGCTCTTGCTGCGTTTGATGCAGGTAAGCATGTATTTATTGAGAAACCTGTTTGTTTTTCGCTACAAGAGATTGATATGATGATTGATGCTCAGAAGAAATCTGGAAAAGTTGGACAGTCAGGTTATATGAAGGTGCATGATCCCGCGTTTCAACTTGCAAAACAGGAAGTTGATAGTATGGATAACTATCGATTTGTACAGATTAATCATCTCCATCCGAGGAATGAATTACACCTTAGTCAATTTGATGTCGAGCGTTTTAACGATGTCCCATCTGATGCTGTAGCAAATGCACATGCTGCCCGTCAGAAGGCACGGTCAGATGCAATTGGAGATGTATCACCAGAAGAAGAACGTGCCTTTTTTCTATTGTCTGGTAGCATGATTCACGATATATACAGTTTACGAGTCATGCTTGGTACGCCGAGTGAGGTAATAAGTGCTGAGGTGTGGGCAGATGGTGCTGGTGTGTGTATTGTCTTTGCCTTTCCTAATGGTGCGCGATGTGTTGCTACTTGGGTTGATTTACCAGAACTCTGGGATTTTAAGGAAACATTAGAGATTTATGGCAGCAATAAGCGCGTGTTGGTTTCTTATCCAACAGGTTTTTCACGAGGGATTCTTTCTGAGGTAACAATACATGGAATCGATGAGGATGGGATAACGTATACAAAACAACCTACTATTGAATGGGAAAGTGCATTTGTTCGTGAGCTGCGACATTTCCATGCATGTATTACCGAAGGAGAACCGTGTTATACCTCTATTGAATCAGCGAGAAAAGATATTGAGTTAATCATTAACATCGTGAAATGTTATGCAAATCGGACAAACGTAAAAATTGGGTAGCTGGAATCGCAATTATATTGAAGTGAAAAATAGAAAAATGGGTAGGCTATAGTACCTACCCATTTTGAAATTGTGAATTATAGTTTATTCTACTAAATCTTCGGGAATATCATCACCCTCTTCAGGGGCTTCATCCACTACAATGGGAAGAATTTCTAATTTAGCTCCTGTGGTACCTGTTACGATGAAACGATTGATAATCAGAGCAGTCCCAGTGATTGGTATTGGACGTGGTGTTGGAACCATTTCCTCCATCATTTCTTCTTCATCAATAACTTCAATTATTTCACCATCTTCAGGTAGTATTTCACCATCTTCAGGTGGTAATTCATCGTCTTCAGGTGGTAATTCACCATTCTCAGGTGGTAATTCACCTTCACCGGGGATTGGAAGGTTTTCAAAGAGGTTCATGAAAAATTCTTCAAAGAAACTTTCAAAGAAACCTTCAATTGAGAGTTCTTCTGGTTCTTCTTCTTCTTCCAATGTAGCCAGAGTCACAAGAACTAAACCTTTATCATACTGTAAATCTCTCAGTCGTCCAATCAGTTGATCTAAATTCTCTGGTGATGGTGCGAATGGATTACCGAATGGATTAAATCCGTATTCAGTTGCAGCTGCTATTGAAATCTCTGCAGCACCTGGAACGAAATGCTCAGGTATCTGGAGTTTCACTTCCCTATACATTTTACGACTTTGTCCAGTTGCGCTCCAATGTGGCAGCATTTCAAGAACAAATGTTGCCTCTTCACCTTGTTTTACTTCACCTATAACATGAATGTCGGTGATCTCTGTATGGAGAATGAAAGGTAGGTCAGCGATTGAGATATTGATTTCATCAATAGTTGCTTTTCCTGCCCCGTTGGCAAGAATATTGGTGAATGACTGTACAATGAAATCCATATTTACTAAGACTGCTTCAAACGGGTCTGATGCAATTGACCTGAAGGATTCTGTATATACGTTATCAGTTTCTTTAAAGCTAACAGCGACGTTTGCTTCGATAGTACCCGCATTAACTTCCATTTTTATTGCATCTAAAGTACTCGCTGCAACAATTGGGATAGCCCATTCTTGTCCATAAGCAACTTTATGGTGAGTTGTAATTGGTTGTCGACTATTGACCGGTAAATAAGATACATTTACATTTATCATCGGAGGTAATTTACCAAGTTCACCGACAATACCGGGACGCAGGTCTTTTGTAACGGTACCTATTGGATTTCCATAAGCTGATGCAGATTTATACGCTATCTGAGTACTAGGAACGATTCCATCCACTACTGCTCTGTATACTGGCAATGATGCTAAGCCATCACGGAACATGTCATGTCCAAATGCTACAAATTTGTCACCATATACTTGTGTGACTGTACCAAAGCCCGTACTGTTAACAATGTCACCAGTGACTAACGCAACACCGATCATGTCTCCTGCGGATAAATTTGGAGAAGCATTTGCAGGAGGTGCTGCGGGTGCACCACCAATGCGCGAGAAGAATTCGACATTATTGAATTTTGAATCTGCAAGGTGTGAAGAAAGTTGTTGTAGCCTATCGTTACCAATACCTGAAATGGTAATCGGTGTCTTTACAGCGGAATAGGTAGAGTTGACGACTGCCCCTGGTGCTCCGGGTGCTGGAGGTGCCAGGAATTCACCAAATGTAGTATGATATAATGTTGCTTCCATTGCATCGATAGGTGTAACCCAGAATCTATGTGGTGCCTTTGCCCATGCATCTCCATAAGCGAGTGCTCCAAAAACACGTCCTGCTGTCCCAACTGGACTCCCAGACATTCCTTGTGCAAGTCCTCCCATAGCAGTCACAGCTTCGTCTGTCAACACACATTCATAAAGAGGAAATCCGAATCTTGAATTTTGAACTCTTCGGAATTCTGCTTCAACTATTATCTTACTTGTTCCCTCGATTGCAGTAATGACTTGAATTGGTGTTTTTGTAGCAAGTGTTCGTACTTCATCTACATACATACTTTCAAGTTCAATTTCACCAAAAATCGGTGCAGCGATTGACCCATCTATCCCGTCAATAATTGCAGGATTATTTAATTGTGCTTGTTCTTCATCTGATGAACAACTCATCTGACAAAGAATTACTACAGCAATACCCAATAAAACAAAAAAACGTTTCACTATAAGTGTCTCCTAACTTGAGATTTCTCTCGTTTATTAGTATAAAAATGAATATCGACTTGAGTTGACA
>VYFM01000497.1 GCA_009842375.1 Candidatus Poribacteria bacterium
GAAAATATGGTGATGTAGACCATCCAGAAATTATCTCATTAACTGAAAAGATCAAGGAAACGCAAGCACAACTTGATACAACGGAAAAAGAAATAAAAAGCACAACTTCCTCATATAACCCACTCCACCAGATTCTTACGCAAAGGGTAAACGAAGTTCAAGCATCAATAATTGGTCTTGAAGAACAGAAAGCTGAAGTGTCTGCTCAGATTGATAGACGTATCAAGGAAATCGGTGGTTGGTCTGAAGAACATCTTGAGTTATTTCGTCTAAAACGGGATGTTGAAATCTATAACACACAGATAATTGCTTTGGAAGCGAAAATACGAGAGTCACAAATCGTTGCAGAAGCAAGTACTGAAAATATTAAGGTTTTAGACCAAGCCCGTCTATCTGAAGAACCAATTAGACCACGCATGAAAATCAACCTCGTATTGGGAGCCATGCTGGGTGGGTTACTTGGATTGACATTTGCTATTGTCAAGAATTATTTTAAAGACACCTACTTACGTTTAGAGGATTCTGTTCGTCAGTTAGATGCACTGCCTGAACCTCCTAATTTCCTTGGGGTAATACCTTCTATAAAAAAGAGCAGTGCCTATAGGATTCCACTCATTGTTAATGATGCCCCGAACTCAATAACTGCAGAAGCTTATAGAGTACTTGTAGCAAAACTACCTTTCCTAAACCTTGGTGGTGAATTGAAAACTGTACTCGTAACAAGTTCCACTCGTGGAGAAGGTAAGAGTACCGTTTCTTCCAATCTTGCAGTTGCACTCGCACAAAAAAATTATAAAGTCCTGTTGATTGATGCAGATATGCGGAGACCTACTCAGCATACTATTTTTCCAAGGGAACAACTTCTACAAATTACATCTCAAAGTGACGAGGATTCAATAGATTCTGAAGTGATGCACAGTGACACGCGAAAGCCTGGGTTAAGTGAAGCACTGATTCGTCTCAACAACGAGAATAATTATGATGTATTAGCGTCAACAATACGACAGACAGGTATACCTAATTTACATCTCATAACGGGTGGAACTGTACCTCCTAATCCAATTGAACTGCTCAATTCAGAAATGATGACTGAATGGTTGGAAATGGTTAAATCTGAATATGATGTCATTGTAATTGATTCTCCTCCTGTCCGAGCAGTTGCAGATCCTGTTATTTTAGCAACTGTCGTTGATGCAGTAGTATATGTGTTTGACATCACAAAAACCAAACGATTTGATGTGTTGACAGGGATAAAGCACCTTAAGGAAGTATTGCCAGCTAAAGGCATTGGTGTGCTGTGTAATATGATAAATCCAAAACACGCAAAATCGTACGGATATTACAACAGACATTCAGGTCATTACGAACTTACTGATGAAGGAAGTTGATAGTAAGTAAATAGGTATAATGTTTAGGGTTCCATCTTACCCAAAGCTGCAGGTGGACGTGATTTTCCCACAAGTCCAGCAAGTACAATCATTGTTAAGACATGAGGAATTATTTTTAAAACTTGGTCCGGTATGTTCCACAAGTCAGCGAGTTCTAATGAGGATGCAAAACCGAAGAGAAGACACGCAGCAACACCAAAAATAGGTCGCCAATTGCCAAATATAACGGCTGCAAGTGCAACATATCCTCGTCCAGCAGTCATACCTTCAGAAAAATAATGGACATCTGACGCAAGGAAACACCCACCTATACTTGCTAAAATACCGCTCATTATAACACCAAAATATTGCCATTTAGCACGACTTAGACTGAGTGTCTTAAGTGCCTCTGTTGATTCTCCAGCAGCACGTAGTCTCAATCCCCATGGAGTTTTGAATAACAGCACATGACTTGCAAGCATAAGCATTGGTACTAAATGGACAAGGAAGCTATATGAACCGATGACCGGTAAGTTCCATTCAGGTAAGCCTTCAACACGTTCATACGCTGGTGTTAAAAAATCTGTTACTCCGATTGCCAGAATGTTAATGGCAACCCCTGTGACAATTTGTTCTGCATGAAATGTAATGGTAGCAACAGCATGTAATAGGGCTAATAGTATTCCCAGACCTATACCTACAGATAATCCACCCCATGCTGAACCTGTGGCTTGTGTTCCTACGACATATCCATAAGCCCCGATAAGCATCAAACCTTCAAGAGCGATGTTAATAACACCTGAACGTTCAGAGTAAATACCACCAAGTGCAGCATAACCTAATGGTGTTGTCATTCGTATTGTGCTTGGAATCAAATCAATAATCGTCATTTGTTCTTCTTTTGTAAACTTTCTATACTGACTAAACCGATGATTAACAATCCTTGACCAGCGAGGAATAAACCACGAGGTACATTCAATAACAGTTCAATATCCAATGCAACTTTATTAAGTAAACCAAATAACAGTGCCGCTGCTAATACCCCAAATGGATGGTTTCTACCCAATAGTGCAACAGCAATCCCAGTGAAACCCCAACCGGACGAAAAACTATCTAAAAATCTGTATCGATACCCCATAACATCAGCGACACCTGCTAAACCCGCAATCGCTCCGCTAAGTGCCATTACCCAGATAATCACTATCCCAGGTTTTATGCCACCATACGCTGCGACATCTGGTGCATTACCAACTAAACGTAGTTCGTATCCCCATCGTGTATATTTTAAAAAGATGTAACACAAAATAACACAAACACAAGCAATTATAAAGCTATCGTTTAACAGGTTAGTTTTTGGTATAAATGGTATATAACTGCCTAAACGTGACAGCCTGGCATTTTCATATATTTGGGAGGTATGTGGGATCATCTGATTCGGTTCTTGATAGACTGATGTAACAAGGAAGTTAGTAAGTGCTACAGCAATGAAATTCATCATAATAGTGTTGATAACCTCATGTGCCCCGAATTTCGCCTTTAAGATACCAGGCACAGCACCCCACACAGCCCCTGCAATCATGGCTGTTCCAATGCTTAGAGGAACTAACAGAATAGATGGTAAGTTTAAATACATACCCACCAATGTTGCTGCAAACGCTGCGACATAGAGTTGACCTTCACAACCAATATTAAACAAACCACACTTGTAGCCTACTGCAACAGCAAGACCCGTAAAGATCAATGGTGTAGCATTAAATAGCACACTACCAAATTCATCAAAACTTGAAAATCCACTTGCAAATATGGTTGTATAGAACTCAAACGGATTTTGTCCTCGTAGGATTAAAACCAACCCACATAAAAGAAAGAATCCGCAGGTAGCAAGTAGCTGCGGATAACAGTTAATCAGTAATTTACGAATTTGAATAAATGTGTAGATTGGCAGTTTAATAACTAT
>VYFM01000705.1 GCA_009842375.1 Candidatus Poribacteria bacterium
GTGAGGAATAATTAGACAATATTGTTGCTTTACACCAAATATTTAGCGATTTCTGTTGGCATAGAAATTGCTAAATAGGATATATGCCTCCTTAGGTGAGTCGGAACTGCGCACAAGTAAACACGAAGTTTTCCAGTCGACATTGTTTGCGTTAGGTTAGAATCCCTACAAGATCTATACCGCTAGACGTGGTTTCCGACTCTTTTATTTTACCTCCGATCATTATCCAGATCCTGTCAGTTTTCGTAGGGTTGTTATTAATGTGCCTTCTGACAACCATTTCGCTGCCACACGTAGCACGCTTGCAGAATAAGTCGGGTACACGTGTATCATTCCTCCCAATTTCCGCAAAGGAATCCCTTCCTGCATGGCAAGAATATATTCATGGATTACCTCTCCCGCATTAGCACCAACAATGTGTACCCCTAATATCTTCCCACGCCATTTCGTTGCAATCACCTTAGTAAACCCTTGTGTTTCTCCCTCTGCAACTGCTCTGTCAACATCTTTCTGGTCCAATGTAAAAACGTCTACATCACCATATTTCTCTCGTGCTTCAGACTCCGTCATCCCGCATCTCGCAATCTCAGGATCACAAAATGTTGTCCAAGGAACAACAGAATAGTTAATCTTTTTTGAGAAAGGTAGAAGGAAATTCCTAACCAGCAATTGTGCTTGAAATGCTGCAACATGAGTAAAAAGATAGTGTCCGATAACATCTCCTGCAGCAAAAATGTGTTTCACATGTGTCTGTAGTTGGTCATTAACGACGATCCCATTTTTTTCTACCTGTACACCAATTTTGTCTAATTTCAACCCTTCAATATTTGGTGAACGTCCTGCTGCGATTAGGACATTATCAAATTCCTGTTCTTCGGATTGGTTTGAAGAAGAGGGTTTTAACTCAGAAAATGTTACCTTTGTCGCTTCGTTCTGTTTTTCAATTTTTTCTATACTTGTGTTTAATCGTATGTTAATTCCCTCAGAACCAAGGTAATGTAGCATCCGTTCCGATACATCTTCGTCCTCTTTTGATAATATACGTCCGCTTCGTTGTGCAATCGTAACATCTGATCCAAGTCTATGAAATGCTTGTCCCAATTCAATCCCAATCGGTCCTGCCCCGACAACAAGTAACCGTTGTGGTAATTTCTCTAAATCCCAGACATTTTCGCTGTCAAGATAATCACAGGATTCCAATCCGGGAATAGACGGTGCAAGTGGTCGGGAACCTGTACTTATGACAAACCTCTTACTTTTAAGGGTTCTGGTCTCACCTTTTTCTGTATCTTCCACGACAAATGTATCGCGAGTCTCAAAACGACCATCTCCGAAAATGACATCTATACCCATTTTTCGGAAACGTTCAGGATTGTCGTGTTCCTCTTCTATAACATGTTGTGTGCTTCGGACGTAGTCCATCACCTTCCGCCATTCAGGACTTCCCTTTGAATCTTGGATACCAAATTTTTCAGCAGTGTCAACATATTTTGCTATTTTTGCTGCTTTGAGCAATGCTTTTGAAGGCACACAACCTGTCCAGAGACAATCACCACCGATACGGTGTTTTTCTATCAGCACGGTTTTTTTACCAAGCTTCGCACCTGCAACGGCGATAACAAGTCCAGCACTCCCACCACCGATTATCGTCAAATCATAGATATCCAAGGTTACATCTCCTTGTAAAATGTTATCTATCTCTGATGTCGTAGAACCATACCGGGTAATTTTCCAGTTACATCACCTTCTTCAATTACAGGAACACCATTGACAAAAACCCAATTCACTCCGACAGGGGGTTGGATAGGATCAAAAAATGTTGACCGGTCTCCGACTGTTTCTGGATCAAATATAACAATATCAGCTGCCAGACCAGTTGCAATTTTGCCACGGTCAGAAAGACGGAATCGTTCCGCTGGAAAACCACTCATCTTATATACTGCCTCTTTCAACGAAATTAACTGACGTTCCCGTACGAATTTTCCAAGGTATTGCACAAAGCATCCATAACTACGTGGATGCGGATGTGGTATGTTGTAGACACCATCACTTGCAATCATCATCCGGGGATGACATGCAGTTCGGTTTAATACTTTCTCATTTTCTTCAGTAGATGTTTCCCACGGCATAACAAAGGTTTCAATTGCATCTTGTTGCATGATGAAGTCATAGGCAAATTTCTCGTTCGTTTTACCTTCACGTTCAGCAGCATCCGAAAGTAGCATTCCAATGTATTTTCCGGATTTATTGTAACCTATAATTTGGTTGCCATTTCCTAATTTATCACGAAGATATGGAAGTGATTTTTCTCGCACTTCACTGTTTTCTAAATTGGCTAACATCTCAGCAGGTGTTCCTGTCTGATATTCCATTGGTAGCATCATAGCAAGGTGTGTCATCCCCGCAGGATATAGGTAGGATTCAAATGTAAGATCAATGTCTTCATGATCAATCCGTTCAAGCACTTCTGCTGATACATCGTCAACACGTTCATGGGAAATATGTACAGGTATCTCAGCACCTTTTGCAATTTCAATTGTTTCCTCCCATGCGGCTTTTTTTCCAATGAGTTGATATCGGATATGTGCTGCATAGATTGCATCATAACTTGCGGCAACCTTTGACAGATAAATTAACTCGTTCAAATCAGCATTTGCTGAGGGTTGGTAATCCAAACCCAAGCAGAGACAGCATGCTCCAGCTTCAAGCCACTCGCGTGTAGTCCGTTCCATTGCCTTCAGTTCATCTATGGTAGCAGGACGCGCATCCCACCCCATTGCCCCCAAACGGACAGCACAATGTGGAACTTGAGGATATAGATTTGCAGGAATTTGTCCATCAAATATACTCAGATATTCATCGGGTGTATTCCAATTTAGTGATAGTTTAGCATCGCCATAAGCGAATTGTGTATAATGCCAAAGTTCCTGTGCAAGTTGAGGTACCAATGGTGCCCAACCAAAACCATCTGGGGCAGCGAGATGTGTGGTCACACCCTGCATAACAGGGGCAAATTGATCGCGTCCACCTAATAGTGAGATTTCAGAATGAACATGAACATCAACGAAACCAGGACACACAACCTGTCCAGCAGCACTTATTCTATGAGATGTTTCTGCATCAGTTAGATCATCAATTGCTACTATTCTATCACCTTCAATCCCGATATCTGTAACAAAAGGCTCACGATTACCTGTACCATCAACGATATTCCCACCCTCAATAATAATGTCAAATTCCACAAAATCCTCCTGAAATGCTATTCTCTTCTATTTTCTAAATCGTAGAATATACAAAAATTGCCCAATTGATAAGTTGATTAC
>VYFM01000546.1 GCA_009842375.1 Candidatus Poribacteria bacterium
TAAGACATGATAACACAGGCAAAAATTACTGCTTACTCGGTACAGGTTTTGGGGTATTCCAGTCTTCAAAACCGAATATTTTTTTTGGTAATCTTATGGCGGATGTAGACGAAGGCGAATACGCTATGGTCTGTGTTTGTGATAAGGCAGGAGAAATTTACTGGATAGATGCAGCTAAAGTTACCGTTATAAGCGTTGACGGACAAAATGTCGGAGAACTTCCACTTGCATAACTGAGTTCCGATAAATATTCAAAAGTTAGATAATATCTCCAATTTACCTAAACTCACGAAAGGATGATTTTCAGCGAATGGATTTACAGCAGATAAACATTAAGGTTTTTGCAACCGAAGATAGCATCATAAACCCCACTAACTTCATCAAGGTTTTTAACCGTTGGATGGAAGAAGCGGATTCCGAGGATTACCTAAATTATGCGGACTATTCCCACGTTGATGCTGGTCCTGGTGTGCTATTGATTTTGAAACAAGCTAACTATAGCATTGACAATGCATTCCATCAACAAGGATTTCTATACAATAGAAAACATGATGTTGAGGGGGATAACACCAATAAAATTCGTCAAGCACTTACTGAGGTGTTATCTAAGTGCGAACTACTTGAAACCTCTGAAGAAATGGAAAATGCGATCCGTTTTAACGGAGCAGATATCCTATTTATGATAAACAACCGCAACCTTGCACCCAATACCACAGAAACAGCGGATGCAATTCAAGCTGACCTTGAACCTGTCCTTGAACAGATGTATGGAGATAGTGATTTTACGATAGAACGCATATCTGAAGATATCCGCGAACGTTTTGCCGTGCGTATTTCCGCCAACTCAGACAAACCGATTTCAGAACTTATCGCTAATCTCGGAGGATAATATGTATAACTTCTCCAATGAACAGATTGAGCGGTATAGCAGACATATTATCCTCAAAGAAGTAGGTGGAATTGGACAAACGAAACTACTTGAGTCTAAAGTCTTACTTATAGGTGCGGGCGGACTCGGATCTCCTATTGGTGTGTACCTTGCAGCGGCTGGAGTGGGAACACTCGGTATTATTGATGATGACGTGGTTGACCTAAGTAACTTGCAACGTCAAATTTTACACGGAACAAGCGATATTGGTATACCAAAAACGAAGTCGGCAGAAGCCACCATTGGCGAAATGAATCCGGATGTTAAAGTAATCCCGCATAACGAACGCATCACTTCAGAAAATGCATTTAGGATTCTGGAACAGTATGATCTAATTATAGACGGATGTGACAACTTCCCAACCCGTTATCTCATCAACGACGCCTGTGTCATGCTTGGAAAACCGATTGTTCATGGAAGTATATTCCAATTTGAAGGACAGGTAACAGTCATTTATCCCGGCAAAGGTCCATGCTATCGTTGCATCTTTCCCGAACCCCCACCAGCAGGAATGGCACCGAGTTGTCAAGAAGCGGGTGTCTTTGGTGTACTACCCGGTATTATAGGCACTATTCAAGCTGTGGAAGCGATAAAAGTTCTATTAGATATTGGAGAAACTTTGATAGGAACCCTCCTACTGTTCAACGCACTAACGATGGATTTCAAGCGGTTGAAACTCCGTCGAGATAGCAATTGCCCCATGTGTGGTGAAAATCCAACTATTAAAGAACTTATTGATTATGAGGAGTTTTGCGAAGTTCGGTGGTAAGTGCTGTCTAAGACTGCTTTGATTCGACTAAGGAAATACTATGACAGATTTTAGTTTAATGTTAATGTTATTTAGCATTGTTCTCATGTTATTCTGTCTCGTTCTTATGTTATATGGGATTGCGAAAATACTTAAGAAGATTGAAATAAGTTTATCCAAAATTGAAGAACATCTTGAAGATAAGGACAACAAAGCTTAGTTAACAGATACATAGTTGAGTTATATATATCATCCACAAAATTCGATAACACAGAATCTCATTATGTGCAGCCATACACAGTCTTACAGGAGTATGTAAAGTTTTTGGCATGTGTGCTGTCTGAATCGCTGATTACTCGGATTGCGCAGATGAACGCGGATTCCTGAGTCTTCACCTTCCAATCCCATTTCAAAAGAATAACGTTAATCCATTGAAAGCGAGGAAAAAACATCGAAAACATATCTGCGTCATTCGTAAAATCCGGGGAATGCCAAAAAGAGATTCATACCGTTGATTTCTTGATTTGGTGATAAGCTGCGATTCGGTCAGAAAAAGTGGTAAACTTCTCATAAGAAACACCTTAGCCCAAAGTTTTGCCAAAAACTTTACACACCCCATTCTTACAGTGATAGAGGAGACAAATTTATGATACTAATAGCGTTGAATACCATTATTGTTGTCGTAGTTTAGCTATAAAGAAAGAACTTGGTGATATCAGAATAACTTTGGAATACATACGGAAAAACAGCGAATAAGTGAAATGAAAACCGATATTTTCCTCAGCATTTCATAGGGCAATTGGTTTGTTAAAGATCACTCTAATACTTTCCTTCGAATTGGTGAATCAATAAATAACGAATCTCCTCCATCAACTGTCAATTCCAATCCTGTAACCCACGCTGCTTCGTCTGAGCATAACCACAGCGCAGCATACGCAACATCAATTGGGTTACCTAATCTTTCTAACTGTGTAGCTACAGGGGCAATTTCTCCCTCTGGCAATGGATCCCAGATGATACCCGGACATAATGCATGGACACGGATATTTTTCTCATATAATTCTTTTGCAAGATTTTTTGCGGTTGCTACCATTCCTGCTTTTGCAGCAGCGTAGGCAGCATTTGCATCTTGACGTACACGTGCCCCTGCTGAAATAGTGATAATACATCCACCACCGCGTTCCTCTAAAATCGGAACAAGCTTGCTAACAGGATTGAAAAGGGTTCGCAAGTTGTTTTGCAATGCTCCATCCCAATAGTCAGGATCCATGGTGGTAATATCGTGTTCGGTTGAGAAATACCCTCCCGCAGCGTGTATAAAGCAGTCAACTCCACCAAATATCGTAATTGTATTCTCAATAAGTGTATCTACTTGTTCAGCATCGTTCAAATCGATCTGATGTATTAGGACATCACTACCGTTCTCACGGATACGTTCTGCGGTTTCTCCCATCTTTTCAGTTGTGCGTGCAGCAAGTGCTACCTTTGCTCCTTCTTGAGCAAATAACAGTGCTGTTGCACGACTCATGTTAGAACCAGCACCACCGATTAGGACAACTTTGTCTTTCAATCGCATATTCTATTTCCCTTCTAAATCAGTATCATTAGATAATACTATCATAACCCAAGTTGCTACCTACAAGGTT
>VYFM01000331.1 GCA_009842375.1 Candidatus Poribacteria bacterium
TCTCTCACACCCGACGCACCTATGGTGCCCTCAACAGCAAGTGCATGAATGCCCCCCCTCCAGGTGCCTCTATCCGACATGTGGCGTCAGGCTGTTGCCGGAAAAAGTTGCCACCATTTGGCGTCACCCCGTATGCCATCGGAATACGCGGGCAACCTGTTGTTTTCAATGGATTTCCGAAATCGGCGTCCGCCGATGGCATACGCCGGATTCCCGGGCGTATTACGGCGCAATACGGGGTGGTACCCGAATGACGGCGGACAAGAATGCGCACACCGATGATGGCCCGAAATGACGTCAGGCGCGTGTCCGGGCAAATCAAGGCTTCTTGAACCGGTTCGGCTCTCCATTTCGTGAAAAAGTGAGCGGTTTTTTTCACTTCGGGGTTGCGGTTGGTGCCGATGGACAACACGCAAACCATCGCCTGAACGGTCTCGACCACGATCGCTTGTTGGCAGGTTACGGTTCGATTTTGCCGTTCGCTGATAGCCATCGGGCTCAATAACAGTCCCGGATTGATGCTGGAAATATGGCAGTGATCACCAAATCCGGATGGAGTGAGCGGCTGGATATCCATTCCGAGACACTCCCCGGTCAGTCCTAACGCCCCGTAATCGAATAAAATCGTGTACCAGAATTTTTCAAACTGCTGGACGAACTTGATTCCAGCAGGCCAACCTATCCAACCTGTCACTATGCATGGCCGCCACATCGAAGCAAGAAAAATTGAACAATGCCGACCTGGACTGGATCACGGACTACATCTGGAGCATCGCGGATGATATCTTGCGCGACCTGTATGTGCGTGGAAAGTATCGAGACGTAATCCTTCCGATGACTGTTCTGCGCCGCCTTGATGCGGTGCTGGAAGATGGCAAGGAGGCTGTCCTCGCCATGAAGACCTCACTTGATGAAATCGGGGTGGTCGATCAGGATGCTGCACTGCGACAGGCAGCGGGTCAGGCCTTTTACAACATCTCGCCCTTTTCCCTGCGAGACCTGCGAGCACGCTCCAATCCGCAGCAACTCCGTGCCGATTTCGAAGCCTGGCTCGACGGATTCTCGCCCAATGTGCAGGATATCCTCGACAGTTTCGAGTTCCGCAACCAGATTCCGAGGCTGGCAAAGGCGGATGCGCTGGGGGCATTGATCGAGAAACTGACCTCTCCCGATGTCAATCTCAGCCCCGACCCTGTAAAGGATGTCGATGGCACCGTCCTCCACCCCGGCCTGGACAACCACGGAATGGGCACGCTTTTCGAGGAACTGGTCCGCCGATTCAACGAGGAGAACAACGAAGAGGCTGGAGAACACTGGACGCCAAGAGATGCCGTGCGGCTGATGGCGAATCTGGTCTTTCTGCCTGTCGCGGACCAAATCGAATCCGGCACCTATCTGCTCTATGACGGCGCCTGCGGCACCGGCGGCATGCTGACGGTTGCCGAGGAAACCCTGCAGGAACTCGCCGCCGAACGAGGCAAGAAAATCTCGACCCATCTCTACGGACAAGAGATCAATGCGGAAACCTATGCGATCTGCAAGGCCGACCTGTTGCTCAAGGGTGAAGGCGAGGCCGCAGACAATATCGTGGGAGGTCCGGAGCATTCCACGCTCTCCAACGACGCATTCCCGTCCCGTGAATTCGATTTCATGTTGTCGAACCCACCCTACGGCAAGAATTGGAAAACGGATCTGAAGAAAATGGGCGGAAAAAATGACATGTACGATCCGCGTTTTCTGATCGAGCACGGCGGCGACCCGGAATACTCCCTGGTTACCCGTTCCAGCGACGGGCAGATGCTGTTCCTCGCCAACAAGCTTTCCAAGATGAAACAGGGCACCCAACTCGGCAGCCGCATCGCCGAGGTCCACAACGGGAGTTCACTTTTTACCGGTGATGCGGGCCAGGGAGAGAGCAACATCCGGCGCTGGATCATCGAGAATGACTGGCTGGAGGCCATCGTCGCGCTCCCCCTCAACCTGTTCTACAACACCGGCATTGCCACTTATGTGTGGGTTCTGACCAACCGGAAGCCAGAGCACCGGCGCGGCAAGGTACAGCTGATCGACGCAACAGGGTGGCACCGCGCTCTCAGAAAGAATCTCGGAAAGAAGAATTGTGAACTCAGTGGAGATGACATAGAACGGATTTGCAATGTTTTCCTAACCTTTGAAGAAAACGAACAGAGCAAGATCTTCGACAATGAGGCGTTCGGATACTGGAAGGTAACGGTGGAAAGGCCACTTCGCATTGTGGGAATTGATCCGGAACGTGCATACAAACCGGCCGAGATCAAAAAACTCAAAGAGGATGGCGTACGCTGTGAAAGTGCGCCACCGGTGATCAGGAAAATCCACAAACGAGGTACCGAAGCTGACCCGTTGCGCGGCCTGTTCGCGACCAAAATCAATGATCGGCCTGCTGTAGTGGAGTATGAACCGGATACAGACCTACGGGATACAGAGCAGATTCCATTGCAAGAGCCGGGCAGAATCGAAGCATTCATCAAGCGGGAGGTCCTGCCCTATGCGCCGGACGCCTGGTATCTGTCAAACAGAATAAAGACGGGATATGAAATCAGCTTCAATCGCTATTTCTACAAGCCGGAACCGATGCGCACCTTGGAGGATATCCGGGCAGATATTGTGACCATCGAAGAGGCGACGCAGGGTCTTCTCGGGGAGATTATAGGAGGTATGCTGTGAGAGAAATCCGCAGTACTGCAAAAAACCTACGTGCGCTGCTTGCTGGTGCCAAGTTTGCGATCGACTACTACCAACGCGAATACCGTTGGCGGACGAAGCAGGTTGCGGAACTCATCGAGGATCTGGTGGAGAAATTCAGGAATGATTACCAGCCCGACGATCCCCGCAGCGCCGTCGAGAATTACGGACACTATTTCCTAGGCTCCATAATCATCAGCGACCGCGACGGGCACAAATTCATCATTGATGGCCAACAGCGTCTGACGACGTTGACACTGCTTCTGATCTACATCTATCTGCAACTGGAGGACGACCAACAGAAGACGCAGCTTGCCGATCTGATTTTTTCGGTGAAGTTTGGGCGGCGCTCGTTCAACCTCAATGTGGACGAGCGTGCAGCCTGCATGGAGGCACTTTTCACCGGAAATCCGTTCGAGGAGACGGACCAGCCCGAGTCCGTGGTAAATATTCTCCAGCGATACCGGGACGTGAACGAGCTGTTCCCGGCCGAACTTGCTGATTCAGTGCTGCCCTATTTTGCCGACTGGCTGATCGAGAACGTCCACCTCGTCGAGATCACCGCGTACTCCGACGCGGACGCGTACACCATATTTG
>VYFM01000619.1 GCA_009842375.1 Candidatus Poribacteria bacterium
ATGTAATTTGTCTCTAATCAATTCCATTCTTCATCACAGTTACATATAGTAAATAGAATCTTCATGCATTAATATCGCGTAATGGTTTCATGTAAGTTTAAAATCACACGTGCAACTGATGTCCAAGAAGCGAGTTCGATGGGTTCAAGTCCTTTCATAGTTGGAGTCTCACCCATTACTACTAATGATTCCGCAGCATCTGGATTGCTGGTGTACTCCTGTATATGCTTATCTATCAAACTGGTCATAATATCGAGTTCTTTCTGTACTGGTAATCGAGATAAAGCTCTTCGGTATGCCCAATTGATACGATCAATTGAAGTTCCACCACCTTCACGGATTATCCGTGCAGCAAACTCTCTTGCAGCTTCAACATAAGTTGGATCATTGAGTAGCGTAAGTGCTTGCATGGGTGTATTTGAGGTAGACCTTTCTGCGGTACATTCCTGTCTACTTGGTGCATCAAACGCCATCATACTTGGATGCAGGAAAGTGCGCTGCCAGTGAGTATATAACCCCCTACGGTATTGACTTTCGCCAGTGTCATGCACATATTTTCGCTTGGGGAAGTTAAGATTGGAATAATAACCTACAGGTTGATATGGTCTAACACTTGGACCTCCGATCTTCTTTACAAGGAGTCCGCTCAAAAGTAAAGCGTTGTCACGCACGATTTCTGCGTCAAGTCTCCAACGCGACTGGCGTGCAATTAGTCGGTTATAGGGATCTTTATCTTGTAATACTTCATTGGGTTTAGAAGATTGTCGGTAAGCGTTTGATGAGACAATAAGCTTCACAAGGTGTTTCACATTCCAGCCACTTTCCATGAATTCCACAGCTAGCCAATCAAGCAACTCTGTCTGTACTGGTGGTTCACCTTGTGCACCAAGGTCGTCAAGTACACGTGAAATACCAGTACCGAAGTAGAAAGCCCAAAGTCTATTTACAAATGTTCGAGCGGTCAACGGATTGTTCTTAGACACCACCCATTTAGCAAGATCGAGACGTGATGGACGACGGTTGTTTATATTTAGATTGCCTAAGAATTCGGGTATCATTGGATCTACAATTTCACCTGAGTCGTCAAGCCAATTTCCTCTTGGAAGTATTCGTGTTGTACGCGGTTGAACAGATACAGTAGTTAAAGAATAGGGAGTCTTGGATCTGATTTCATTTTTTCGTTTTTCTAAGTTAGCAATCTGGTTGCGGATACCGTCAAGTGCTGGAGCAATATTTCGATAGTAATCTGCAATCTGTTTCCGATGGTTTGTCGTTCTAATATAAGGATCGACTTGAATTGCTTTAATTACGTTTGTGTCGTGTGAATTCTTTGTTACATTTCCGAGTGTGGTTGCTATACCAGCTGCATCCCAATAAGCTTTCCCTCCAAATTGTGTGAAAGCCATTCCGTTTAGAACACTCCCATCTTTCAATCCAACGTCAATAGGGTTAACTTCAAGGCGAACCCATTCACCGAGATTGGGTAGCTCACCCATTGGTTTATGTGCAGGTGTATCATTTCCAATCTCACCATACTTGATTTTATCTTCACCCCAGAACGCTCTATGTTCCCAGTTTCCATCGTTCCATTGAAGCATGATTGTTTGTGGTGGATTATCGGGGTCTAACCAAACGTAAGCATAAAGTTTGTCACCTTCAATTAGAGTGATTTTTCGATTGGCATTATGAAATGAATGTTGGACAAGTTGTTCAGGTGCAGCTGTCTGTATTCGTGAACGTTCTTTGCTGAAAACTGGTGCCTCATTTTTACCAACAAATTTCCAAGTGCCTTCCGTTCTACCACCATTTGATTGGGAATCGTCTACCCATGCAAAATCAGCTGCATCTGTTGATGTGAGAAGTAATTGAATCTCTTCCTCCCACTTTTTCTGTTCAACTTCTAATCCAGTAGAAGGCAATTGTAACACTTTTTGTAATCTATCTAACTCAATGTCAATTTCTTGTAATTCCGTTTGTTGTTCTTGAGTTGGTAACATTACAACCGGATCCCATTTGCTACCACCTCTATACACTCCGGGACCTTCAATATCCGCGAAAAAGGCAGCAAAACTGTAGAAATCTTTTGCAGTATACGGATCAAATTTATGGTCGTGGCATTGTGCACAACCAAGTGTAGCACCCAACCATACTGATGCAGTTGTGCGGACTCTATCTGCAGCATAGATCGCCAGGTATTCTTTTGCTTGTGCTCCACCTTCAGCTGTAGTTTGATTTAGTCTATTATATCCTGATGCCACCTTCTGTTCTTGGGTTGCATTTGTAAGTAAGTCTCCTGCAAGGTTTTCAATGGTAAATTGGTCATAAGGCATATTGTCATTAAATGCTTTAATCACATAGTCTCTGTAGGGCCAAATACTGACATTTTCATCAGAGTGATACCCACTTGTATCAGCATAACGCACCAAATCCAGCCAATAGATTGCCAGACGTTCACCGAATTGTGGATTAGACAGTAAACGGTTAACAAGATGATCGTAGGCTTCTGGTCGTTGGTCTCTAATAAATTGATCTACCTCTCCTGGTGTTGGTAATAAACCTGTCAAGTCAAAATACAGACGTCTTATGAGTGTGCGTTTATCTGCTACTGAGGAGGGTTCAAGTCCTTCAGATTCTAATTTACTAAGAATAAACTGATCAATGGGATTGTTAATCCATTCCATAGTTTTCACATCTGGTGGATTAACTTTTTTTGGTGGAATATATGCCCAATGTTCTTCCCATTCAGCCCCTTCTGCAATCCATTGGATTAAGGTGTCTATCTGTTCTTGTGTGGGTTGTCTATTAGAAATTTGAGGAGGCATGCGTCTATCTATGTCTTCATGAGTAATGCGTAGTACTAATTCGCTCTCCTCTGGTTTTCCTGGAACAATAATTGGATACCCACTTGGATCAGAGAATGCCCCCTCTTTTGTATCAAGTCGAAGATTCGCTTGTCGTACCGCGGGGTCAGGACCGTGGCACGCATAGCATTTGTCAGACAAAATCGGACGAATATCTCGATCAAATTGGAGTTTTTCTGCCTCTGAATACTGTATTATGACTGTTAGACACAGGACAATAATAAATACTACTATCCCTCTACAGAATTGTTTTGATGATAATAACTTTATTTCATTGCATGTCCAAAACATGGTTGAACATCTCCTCCTCACAGGATGTGTATTATTCAGTTTTTAGAACAAAAGATTTATGGTGACAAGTAATTTACCATAAATATACTTTATCTGCAAACAAATACTAAAACGCCACATAGGGTGTGTAAAGTTTTTTGAATGTGTGTTGTCTGAATCGCGG
>VYFM01000392.1 GCA_009842375.1 Candidatus Poribacteria bacterium
GAATTTAGCACCTGTAATTTCAGTCTTTGAGACAGATTCAGAGATTGTTCCTCCAGGAGCAGAAGTTTCTATCAAACTACAAGCAAACGACCTCGAAAATGATATACTCACATACACATGGTATGCGTCGGATGGTGAAATAAATGGAGATGCAACTGGAGCAATTTGGAACGCACCTGAAACTGAACAAAAATATCATATAAAGGTAACTGTAAGCGACGGTGAAAAAACCACAACAAGCACAATTGATATACAAGTTTGGCAGATTCGTCCGGGAAACTACTATCCCTTAGCTGTCGGAAATACATGGAGATACCGCGACGCTGAAAACACAATAATTACCTTTAAAATCATAGATACTATACAGATACAGATGCAAGATGGAGAAACTGTTGAAAGTTTTGTGCTTGAAAAAACAAACTCCGCAGAAGGACTGGAAAACATTGCGGACTATTCATATCTTGGCTATTCTTATGACGATGAAGGTAACGTTACAGGTGTTCTGCAGCATGCAACAAATACTACACCTGGATCCGAAGACACAGTTATGTTTGTTCCTTTTCTACCGTTATATAAATTTCCCCTCATTACAGGTTGGCAATGGCAAGTTAGATTTGAAGCAAAATTAGTTCCTGAGCTTTTTCCATTAGATAGTGGTTTAGACGAGTTTGAAGTTATCTCTGAAGAAACTGTCACTGTACCAGCAGGAACTTTTGAGAACGTGTTTCAGGTACAAGAATCGTTCCATTGGATATATGAACTTGATGGTCCAGACTTCACCCTCGACACTACAATCACACAAAAATGGCTCGCACCAGATATAGGCATTGTTAAATTTACGCAATCTCAAACACGAGTCGGTATAACAGTTGAAGTGGAATTTGAACTTGAATCCTATGAACTCGTGGATAATTAAGATTGTAGGAAGGTTATGATAATTGAAAATTGACACAAACAGACCGAGAATTTTAACCACAACAGTCGGGTCTTATCCAGTACCAGCATGGCTGCACTCAATGCCGACAGAACAAGCTTTGATTGATGCAACACGCGTGGTAGTTGATACCCAGCGACAACACGGTATAGACCTTCCAACCGACGGTGAGTTATACCGTTTTGATGTCAACCATCCCGAAACAAACGGTATGATCGATTATTTTATTAAACCCCTTTCAGGTATCAGATCCGAAGTAGGACGACAAGAATGGACAGAATTCCGAGAGATGCACACCATGGCATTTCGCGCAAAACCCGCAGGGGTTGTTGAAAATGCGTTAGGAGAAGGAACATTAAACCTCGTTTCCGATTGTGAACGCGCGGTAAATGTTGCCGGGAACAATATCAAATTTACTGTGACAAGTCCATATATGCTTGCAAGAACACTTCTTGATAAATATTACGATGGTTTTGACGCATTACTCTCAGCATTAGCTGAAACAATATCAGCACAAGTATCAGAACTAACTTGCAGATGTCTTCAAATTGATGAGGCAAACATTCCAGGAAATCCTAAAGACGGACCTCGTGCAGCAAAAGCAATTAATACTGTCCTTGATGCTTTCAATGGAGAAAAGGCAGTACATTTCTGCTTCGGAAATTATGGAGGACAAGTCATACAAAAAGGTAATTGGAAAGCATTGATTGACTTCTTGAACATGCTCAGGTGTGACCATCTGGTCTTAGAGTTAAAACACCGGCCAGATGCTGACCTTCAAGCACTCAAAGATGTATCCTCAGATATCCTTATCGGAATCGGAGTAATTGATGTGAAAGTTAACCCTATTGAAACACCCGATGATGTCGCAGCCAGCATAGAAAAAGCAGAAGAAGTGTTAGGAAGCGGAAGAGTTGGATGGGTACATCCTGATTGCGGATTTTGGATGCTACAACGTTCCGTCGTTGATAGAAAAATTGAAGCACTGGTAAAAGGTAGAGACAAATACCTCGGTATCGCATAGTAGCTACACTCCACACAGGTATCAATCTATATTAAGACATACCAGGATATGTTCCATAACTTTGGTGGTGGTGTGTGCATCAGACACGCACCGCCTTATGTTTTATGATACAACACATATAGATTCGTTAAGTTGGCAACGGTAAGTTAATTCAAAAGGAGATACATGTTTGAAATACACCTGCCACAATTAAAAAAGTATCAGAACATCGCCGGTATCGCTGGAGGCATAGGATTTGTACTCGGCACAGTTATTCCCGGTATAGGTTTACTTACACTTGGTTGGAGCAACCCATTTGGAAACGGCATACTCCAAGCAATTTGCTTTTTAGCACTCACTGGAGTCACTTCTGCAATTATCATTGGTAATCTCGTTGCCTTTTTATTGATAAGGATTGTAAAATCCCAACAAGCATCACGAAAAATATCGTCAGAAGAAGGAGACATTGATGGGAATTGATATTTTCGGTTTAGACTTATTGTATATCATACTACTTATGGGTGTTGGAATGTGTGCCGGTTTTGTCAATACAGTTGCTTTCGGTGGTTCACTTCTAACGCTTCCCGCATTAGTTTTTACAATGGAAGCTATCGGTTTTTCAAATTTTCCCACAGGTACTAACATAACAAACATCGCCAATGGAACGAATAGAGTAGCGATTTTCTTTCAGAACTTTAGTGCAATTATGGGGTTTCGTCGTAAAGGTATTTCAAATTTCCGGCACGCTGTAACACTTACTATCCCCGCAGTCTTCGGGGCAACTATAGGAGCACTCATCGCGACCGTAACTTCTGATGATGTCTTCAAGCCAATTCTTGCTGGCGTAATGGTTACAATGCTTCTTTTGGCACTTTTTAATCCTACTGATTGGCTCCATCAGAAAATAAACCCCAGTGGGACACAGTACAAAATCATTACTACTATTGCCCTCTTTCTTGTTGGAATTTATGGGGGATTTATCCAAGCAGGTGTGGGTTTACTCATTATAGCAACCTTGCGAATTCTTGATGGAGGGAATCTGGTAATTACCAACGCGCACAAGGTATTTATAATTTTCTTCTATACAATTATCGCTTTAGGTATTTTTGTTAGCAAAGGTCAAGTCAATTGGGTCTTAGGTATAACTTTAGCAGCTGGCAATGCTACTGGTGCTTGGATCGGAAGCCACTTGGCAGTGAAAATGGGTGATAAATGGATTAAAGTAGTATTAATTATCGCTGTGATTGCCTCTGTAACAAAACTGTTATGGGATACATTTAAAGATGTGTTTGTTGCATAGGGCAGGTAGCATAAAATAGTAACCCAATATAACTGGTCAATTGAATTTACAATTGTTCTCTGTATAGAGA
>VYFM01000542.1 GCA_009842375.1 Candidatus Poribacteria bacterium
CAGTAGTCAATCTGCTACGGGAATTCTCATTGATGAAAAAGTTAATAGAGCGTTGCCAAGCCAGGCATGAAAAACCTTTATCTGCTTTACCAACTCGCGTATCAAACACCGGTTATTCAGTTTACTATGCCAGTCGAGATGGAAAAACAATCAGCACTGATCCAAATCAGTTCGCTGATGCGAGTTTAGGTATTTTACCGATTGCGCGTAATGGATTTTCCATTGAAAAGTATAGTATTGACAGCGGTAAAGACTGGGAAACACGTTATGGCGTAGAAGATTGGCAGCCACAAAGCTGGAAACGTTCCTACGGTGTTCAGGTCTACACCGGCTTACCGAGTGATTACTTGACAGACCTGGATTTTGAATACGCTATCGTCAAAGATTATCCCCAACTGCTCATTGAAACACTGTCGCAGTTATGCGATCTAACGAGTCATCCAATCCTGACAATCTCAAAATCAGGTGGTGTGCGGTGGACTTGCCGAACACCTGAATACCTCCATCCAAAACGAAATACAGACAGAGAATATATCGGTGTATGGGATAACAATGGTGACAGAACTGCTCTGTATCTTGAAATCTTCAGTGAAAAAGGACTATCACGATGGGATGCACGTTATGAAATTGTTGAAGGCGATCTCTTCAACATTCCGGTAATTGACACTAAAGACCTCTTCCTTGTTATTGATGACCTTAAAAATCAGATACATGTACCGCCCCCTACCGAAGAAAAAGCCAAACCCTCAAAATCTACACCTACACCTAAAAAGAAACGAAAAATAAAAGATATTGACATAATCCATGGATTGCCATCCGATCTGGAATGGATAAAATCCGGTAAGGGTGATTACAAGTCTCGTCGCGGTGACTATCCTTGCAAAATGACAAAACATAGAAAATCACAAGGTTCTGTTCAGTATTACCTCAAGCCTACCGGTGAAATTCAAGTTTTCTGCCATAACTGCGGTAAAACTCAGATTGCCCGTAGTGTTGACCCGAAAGAACTGATTGCAAAAGTCCGTGTTGGCGAAGCCTCACCTCTAATACTCACCCGCAAACCCTCAAAACTTGAAAAAAATGATCGGGTGTCTGCACTTTTAGATACTGTTGCGAAAGCGAGCGAACAGATAGCCGAGTTTTTAAAATCTGCTTCTCGTATTTTTGCGTTCCGCGCTGAAACAGGGGCAGGTAAGAATTATCAGACGGAAGCTTATGCATTGAACATTGGGGCATTACTGCAGACAACACCGACAACAGTCTTAGCAGAAGATTTAGAAAAACGCATGAAATCCCGTTTCAGCAAAGCAGGACACCGTGATAGTGATGTATTCCGATGGCGCGGATTGACACAAAAGGCTGATGACACCAGAGCGAAGTTCCCGCATGAAAAACCTTGCGTCCAAGGCAAACGTGCAGATATGTTCCGCAGTAAAGGTGGGAATATCTATAAAACAATATGTCCCTATTGTCCTGCCGAAGCTGAATGTCGTGATAGTGGTTACCTATCACAAATTCGTAATGCTTTAGCTGCCCGTGCTGTTATCCTGCCGATCTCTGATGCCTTTACCAATCCCACATATCGTAATTTTACAGATGAATTCTTTGCACAGGAAATAACAGATCAGTTGTGTATCGTTGACGAAGTTGATATTTTTGACCTATTTGTTGATTGCCATTTGACAAAAGAACAGCTAAACAAATGGAGCAATATGTGGGAGAACTGGGAACTCGGTGTTTTCGCACGCAAGTTGTTAACTTTATTGGAAGTCGAAAACAACCCATTTGCCATTGGTGAATACCTCGCAAGCCTCTCCAATGGCGATCAAGAAAGAATAGCATATCAGATGCAACACGTAAGGTTGCCTGTCGAGAATGGAAATCATGTTGAATATCAAGTTCACACTTTAGACGACGCGGTCGCACGCGCGCTACTTCCCGCTACGACTGAACAAGAAATAAAGGAATTACCCTCAGTTGATGGTGATTGGACAACACTTGATAAGCTGACTCTGTTTTTTGATAGATACAAACGATTTGAAGATTCACCGATGACCTACCGAGACGGTGTGCTGCGATGGGTTGTCTTCCCTGAAATTCATCGCAAAGTGAACAAAATCGGTTTCATGTCCGCAACACTGAATTTAGACCTGTTCAAACGGGTTTTCCCTGAAGCAGAAACCTTAGAGATCCCGCTATCACAATGGGTACCCGGTGCACGCTGTTTTCAACTCCGAACCGCTAAGAATCCGCGGGCGACTGTAATAAAACGAGATGATGAAGGGAAATTTGAAGATCTAAACGACACCGGCACTAAAATCTGGCAGATGATGATTGCTGAAATACAAAAAACACCGCACCTAAATCACGGCATCATCACTTACAAAGATGTTTTAGACTGGGCACACGTTGACATAAAAGAACTCACAATCACCGCTACAGCGAATTTTGGCGGGCTTGTAGGCTTAGACACAGAATTTCAAAACGTTGATGTTCTGTGGGTTGTTTTCGCACCAGAAATCCCGCCCTATGAAACCGAATGGCGAGCGAAAATACTCTTTGGTAATGATGATCTTACTTTAGACATGAGTCGTGATCCTGTTACGGGTGCTTTTGTTGATGAACGGATGCAGCAGATTTACGATGCCGGTGTGCAAGCAGAACTCATCCAAGCTGTTGGACGGGCTCGGTTGAACCGTCTACCACACACTGTCGTGATACTCTCTGCACACTACCTGCCCGGTATCACCGACAGACCTGAGACCTATCTCTTTGATGAAACCGATTTTGAGGTGGCAGAAGGTTTAGAAAAACTTCCTGAAGTTGTCCAAACTCGTGAAAAAGCAGAAAATGATAGAGATAACAATCCATCTAACAATAAATCTATTGCTGATTTCCAGGTTGATCATGGTGTTTCTCGGAGATGGGCAAATGTTTTATGGAAACGTGCTGGTGGTGAGGAACAAAGAATCAAACTCATTTTGAAATTACGTGAAGATGGTCTTTCGCTTCGTGAAATTGCTGAAAAAGTTGGCATTAGCAAAGATTCTGTGAATAATATCCTTAAACGGAGTGCTGAAAACCCAGTCACAGACAAGTCGGAGGTCTAACTGTCTAATATAGGAAGTCCTCATGTTAAGTACGTACTGTGACCACTTCCTATATTAGACAGTTGTTTAAAAGTGCTATAAAACCTTATGTAGACTGAATTTATAGCACTTTTGAAACCGAAAAAAATCAATTTATAGAGCAAAAACGACCTCTGACTTGACTGTGACTGGATTTATAGCACTTTGGGAG
>VYFM01000165.1 GCA_009842375.1 Candidatus Poribacteria bacterium
TCTTTATAAGAAATCCGAAGATTTAAGCCTTGTGCTTGGACCACTTATAACGCGATCAGTTGAACTGTCACAACGGTTGACAGTAATTGGGCAGGAACTCTCCGCGGCAAGAGATGAAGCAACAAGACGTAAAATACTTGCAGAATGGGACGCAATAGATAAATGGACTGAAGAAGAAGGACCACGCATCTTAAAACTTGAAGACGAAGCCAGTCAATTGGCAAGTGAGCGGTTACGCATTATTAATGAATACGGTTTTGAAACCGAAAAAGATTTTTTAAGAGCACACCGTAATGATTATGAAACTTGGGTATCTGACGAATCACTCACTCCGCTCTCTATATTCCGTAGGTGATTTTAGTTGTTGGCAAATATGAATTTCGTGTTTGGACCAAACCATTATGAATTACAAGCACAATAGCCTTCTATGTGGTATAATACTAACATTACGTTTTGACAATAAGATGGAGGAATCCCTCATGAAAAGATTAAGTTTCTACACAGCATTGTCACTCCTCCTGTTTGCAGGAGTATTACAATTTGTTGAAGCACAAGGTATTATTGTCACGGGTATATCACGTACCCCTCGCATTGAAAATCTGAGAATAGAAAAACACCATGTCAACGTAACTATTGACAACCAACTCGCAACCACGAAAATCGACCAGGTTTTCGCAAATCCTAACAACAGACAACTTGAAGGCACATATATATTTCCACTTGCAGATGATGTTGCTATATCCAATTTTGTGCTATACATCGATGGGAAACCTGTAAAAGGAGAATTGCTCGCGAAAGATAAGGCGCGCAGTATTTACGAAGGCATTGTACGTTCCATGCAAGACCCCGCACTTCTGGAGTATGTCGGCACACGTGCATTTAAGGCAAGAGTGTTTCCAATCCCACCTAAAGGTGAAAGGCGTATTCAACTTGAATACACACAGGTTATCAATGTAGATTCCGGTCTCGCAAAGTATACTTACCCACTGAAAACCGATAATTTTTCCTCACAACCTGTTGGAAGTCTCGCTGTTTCAGTTGATCTAAAAAGTAAACATGCACTTAAAACCATCTATTCACCCTCACATGAGATAGCTATCAACCGAGATAACGATAATCGCGCTAACATTAGTTTTGAAGGGACGAATATCCGTGTAAAACGTGATTTCGTCTGCTACTATTCACGTTCTGATAAAGACTTCGGAATTGATCTCATTACACATAGAGATAATCCAGACGAAGAAGGCTACTTTATGCTCCTCGTTTCACCCAAATATGAGGTGAATAAAAAAGAGATAATTGAGAAGGACTTCATCTTTGTTCTTGACAGGTCTGGTAGTATGAAAGGACCGAAGATTGAACAAGCAAAAGAAGCACTCCGTTATTGTGTTGAAAATTTAAACGATGGTGACCAATTTAACCTCATCACATTTAACACGGATGTTGACCCTTTTGCAGAGACATTAGTTTCTGTAAAGAAAGAGCGAAAAAATGCTCTTGCATTCATTGAAGATATAGTAGCAAACGGTGGTACTAATATCAATGACGCATTACTGGCTGCAGTCCAAGATAAACCGGATCAGGATAGACCTCGTATTATTGTTTTCCTAACCGATGGTGAAGCGACAGTAGGGGTTACGGATTCTAACCTAATACTAAAGCACGTATCTGGTGCAAACAGGGATCAATCCCGCATTTTTGTGTTTGGAGTTGGCTATGATGTAAACGTCAACTTGCTTGACAAAATTGCAGAAAAGAATAACGGGACTCGTCAGTATGTGAAACCACAAGAGAATTTAGAGGTAGCAGTTTCGTCTTTCTACACAAAGGTGAGTGAACCTGTTCTTGTCAATTTGGAATTAAAACTCCAGAACATCAGAACCAAAAATCTCTATCCACAAAAGTTACCCCATCTATTCCGTGGTACACAATTAACTGTGCTTGGAAGGTATGCTGGCAGTGGTAAGTCAAAAATTACCTTAAGTGGAGACATCAACGGTAAGAAACAGGAATTCGCAAATACTGCAAAGTTCCCAAAAAGTGAATCAGATCACCAATTTCTACCGAGGTTGTGGGCACAACGTAAGGTTGCCTATCTTGTTGACGAAGTTAGACTAAACGGTGAAAATAAGGAATTAATAGAGGAGATTGTCCGTCTCAGCGAAAAGTATGGTATCATGACACCGTACACATCATTTCTTGTTACAGAACCTGAAGAACAGAATCGACTAATGAGCCGCCTAACCAGAGGAAGATCAACAACCTCTGTCCTACGCGCGAAAGCCCGTAGTGGTTCTGCTCTGAAAGACAGACCTGCAATAAGTCCTATAGTACCAACAAAGGAACTCATGGTTGAGGAGAGTATAGAATTGCAAGCACTCCAAATACAAGATCAAGTGGCAGATACTTCAGTCAATATTAAACAGGTTAAAGACAAAACCTTCCATCTTCGTGAAGGTGTTTGGACAGATAGCACACATAAAACTGAAACCAAAACTAAGAAGATTGAGTTTGGAAGTAAAGCATATTTTGAATTGCTTAAGAAAGAACCAGAATTGACAAAATATCTGTCAATTGGAAAACATGTGATTGTATCCCACAAGGGAACGAGTTATGAGATTCATCCACCTAAGCAATCGGAAGATGAAAGTTCTAAGTAACCCATCTAATTGTGTAAAGGTTAATTTGTGATTTCCTATTGTCCAATGAAATAGAACAGGTGGATTTTTCAAAGGTAAATCCGTTTTCACGGAGTTCTATGAAAAATCCACTGGCATTTTTTCGGTTCGGTTCAGATAAAAGTGCTATTCCATCGTAAGTAAGATGTTTCTTTAGCAAATCAATAATTGGATCCTAGTTCTGTTTTTCATATATCACATCAGAAGCGAGTATTACATCAAATTTTCTTTGAAGGCAAGGCATATTCCAGTCCATTTGGACATAATCAGCGGCATGAACATTATTGCGTTCTGCATTGTGTCTTGAAAATAGAAGTGCATCATGTTCAAAATCTGTGAAAACGACATCACCTCCAGCTTGAGATGCTGCTATTCCTACCAACCCAAATCCACAACCGACTTCAAGAATATGTTTCCCTAAGAGTGTATCACCTAACTCAGATACATACCGTGCTAAACCTATCCCAGACTCCCAGAGATATGCCCAGTAAGGTAGGTACAGTCTACCGCCTTTGTCTTCGCGACTAAGTATATCTAAATAACGATCAGGGTTATCAACAATCGTCAGTTCAAGATTTCTGTTTCCCATCTGAATTGTTACATTTTTAATGGGATAATCG
>VYFM01000500.1 GCA_009842375.1 Candidatus Poribacteria bacterium
TATTATGGCTGCTAACGATACCAACGAAATTGATGAAGCAGTGAAACATCCGATGGAAGGCGATGGCACGGGACTTTCCTTTGCACGTCACTTCACGAAATCAGCGGTACACCCGTATGATGAGATTGAGTGGGAACATCGTGATGCCGCGATTTACAATGAGAAAGGGGATGTCATCTTTAAACAAGATGACGTGGAAGTCCCTGTTTTTTGGACACAACTCGCCACGGATATTGCTGCCTCAAAGTATTTTCGAAAAGCTGGAATTCCAGAGATAGAATCAGAGACCAGTGTTCGTCAATTAGTGACTCGTGTTGCTCGCACGCTTCGCCGTGCTGGTGAAGAAATTGGTGGTTATTTTGCTACATCTGAAGACGCAGAAACTTTTGAAATGGAGTTGACGCACATCCTTGTTACGCAACGAGGTGCTTTTAATTCTCCCGTATGGTTCAACTGCGGATTATGGCATGAATACGGGATTAAAGGCGGCGGTGGTAATTATTATTGGGACAGAGAAGGACAGAAAGTTAGTATTTCAGAAAATGCGTATCAATACCCACAAAATTCCGCATGTTTTATCCAAAGTGTAGATGATTCTTTAGACTCCATGTTGGATCTTCAAAAAGCTGAAGTTAGACTCTTTAAATACGGTAGTGGAACAGGCTCTAATTTTAGTAGGGTACGTGCAAAGGGTGAACATCTTTCCAGTGGTGGAGAAAGTTCCGGTGTACTCTCCTTCCTTGAGGGGTTTGACAGATGGGCTGGCAGTATTAAGTCTGGTGGCACAACCCGACGCGCCGCAAAAATGGTCATTTTAGATATGGACCATCCGGAAATCGTAGAATACATCGACTGGAAGATGAAAGAGGAAGAGAAGGCAAAAGCACTCATCGCAGCAGGTTATCCCGCTGACTTTAATGGTGAGGCATACGGCACTGTGAGTGGGCAAAACAGTAACAATTCCGTCCGAATTCCGGATGTTTTCATGGATGCTTATCTACAGGGTAAAAAATGGCAAACAACGTATCGCACATCCGGTGAAGTTGCTAATGAATACGAAGCCAAAATGCTGGTAGATAAAATTGCTGAAGCAGCATGGGCATGTGCAGACCCAGGTGTCCAATTTGATGATACAATTCAAAAATGGCACACCTGTAAACAGGCAGATCGGATTTACGCAAGCAATCCGTGCAGTGAATATCTGTTCTTAGACGACTCTGCATGTAATCTTGCCAGTATAAACCTCGTCAAATTCCTGAATGATGATGACACTTTTGATATTGATGGTTTCCGAGCAGCTGTCCGTATTTTCATTACAGCAATGGAAATCATAGTGAGTCTGTCATCATATCCAACGCCAAAAATCGCCAGAAAATCTCATGAATATCGTCCTCTTGGTTTGGGATATGCGAATTTAGGGGCACTCTTAATGAGATTGGGTATTCCTTATGATAGTGCAGAAGCATGTAGTTATGCTGGGGCTATCACCGCTATCCTGAGTGGACAGGGTTACCAAACAAGCGCGGAAATTGCAAAAAGTATCGGACCTTTTACCGGATACGCAAAAAATCGTGCTTCAATGTTAGGCGTTATCAATATGCATCGTGATGCAGCATACAAAATTGATGCCACAACATGTCCGACAGATTTATTGGAAGCCGCGCGAAAAGATTGGGATATCTGTCAACAAAAAGGAGAAAACTTCGGCTATCGAAACTCACAGATTAGTGTTCTTGCTCCAACCGGAACAATCGCGCTCCTTATGGATTGCGATACAACTGGTATTGAACCTGAGTTTGCACTTGTTAAATTTAAAAAGTTAGCAGGTGGTGGTTACATCAAGATCGTCAACCAGAGCGTACGCGATGCTTTGGAAAAACTCGGTTACATACAACAACACATTGAAGCAATTGTCACACATATCGTTGGAACTGGGACACTTGAGGGAACACCATATATTAATCCAGAGTCTCTCAAATATAAAGGTTTCACCGAGGAAGATATTGCACATGTTGAAGAAATGTTACCAAGTGCGTTTGATCTGAATCTCGCTTTCGCACCTGGTTTTCTCGGAGAAGAATGTCTTGAGAGATTAGGCATCACAACTGAAAAGGCTGCGGATCCTGATTTTAACCTCCTTACTTATCTCGGCTTCAACCCAAGCGAAATCGCAAGTGCTGAGGAAATCATCTGTGGCACAGGTACTGTTGAAGGCGCACCACATTTGTCGTCTAAACATTATCCTGTTTTTGATTGCGCAGTTCAGTCTGGTAAGTACGGAACACGGTTTATTCATCATATGGGACCGCTCAAATTAATGGCATCTGTACAACCGTTCATTTCAGGTGCTATTTCTAAGACAGTTAATGTTCCACGTGAAGCAACAGTAGACGATATTAAGGAACTTTATGTTGAAGCGTGGCGACTCGGGGTGAAATGCCTTGCAATTTATCGTGATGGTAGCAAAGGCAGCCAACCGCTTTCAACCAGTAGTCAACAGGATGCACTCGATGAAGTCAGCGAACGTCCTATTAGAAGACGACTATCAGATACGCGCGATGCAAGGATACATAAATTCAGTGTAGGTGGACATGAAGGTTACATGAGTGTTGGTTTCTTTGAAGACGGTACTCCGGGTGAAGTGTTCCTTACCATGAGTAAACAGGGATCTACAATTTCCGGGCTTATGGATTCTATTGCTATCCTCATTTCTGTTGCCTTGCAATACGGTGTACCGTTAGAATCGCTTGTTAATAAGTTTAGTCATGTCCGGTTTGAACCATCGGGTTTCACACAAAATTCCGATATTCCGATGGCACAATCGATTGTTGATTATATTTTCCGCTATCTCGGTAAAGAGTTCCTCCCGAAAGATGTTCAGGAAGAGGCTACGGAGGTTCTTGAGTTAGATGACCAGATGGCATTACCTGCAGAAACTCACCCATCTGGACACGGAAATAATGGGGACGTAAATCCATGGACAGATCGCGAAAAACTGATTTCACTTCAACACGGAGATGCTCCACCGTGCCACGATTGTGGAACAATTATGATTCGAAGCGGTGTCTGCTACCGATGCACTAACTGTGGTGCAACCAGCGGATGCTCATAAATCCTCCTTTATGATTTTATTAGGGCTTACGCAAACCATAGAAGGTTTCGCGTAAGCCCTATTTCTTTTTATCACTGTTGTTTATATACATCAGATACCTCAATCTGATACCAAGGTTTCACATACCTAATACCATTTCTAATTGATAAATCGTCATAATAAACTGTAGGTCGGAGTGAGC
>VYFM01000370.1 GCA_009842375.1 Candidatus Poribacteria bacterium
GATCGCTGGTATGACTTTTTGAATATGTGGTATTTTGGAAAACAACCGTTTTCTAAATAAAATGGAAAATACAGCACCAAGACCAATAATTATCAAGATAATTGCAGAAGCCCGAAAGGAATTATCCCAGATATTAGTAAGTATGTTATGCAAAATATTTCTTAATTGTGGAGAGAATATGGATGGCACTCCTATCAAGCATCCAAGTAAGCATTGAAACATAAGTTGAAGCAAGGCACTTGTAATAGCCTCATTTCTTGATATTTCTAAGGTGCGACACAGAGAAGCCATGCCAACAAATTGCCCAACTTTACCGGGTAAGTATTTTCCGAGTTCAGATAACTGGAAAAGTATCCAACAAGATAAAAATGAAACCGATCCTGAAGTTGTGTTTTGGTAGAGTGTCAACCATGGGAAAATACGCATTGTACGAGATACAATTAGAAACGCACAAGATATTAGCAGCCAAAACGGATTGAACGATATAAATTCTATCTTTACTTCGCCAAGCAGCTCAAGCAGACGTTTAGAGAGAAAAAGAAGAATTGCAAATGCAAGAAGATATCTTCCAATCCTTAAAGTACTCTTAAGCATGTTTGAAGACACTTTACTTCTTTTCTTCATTTTGATGTGTGTCTGATTCCATTTTCTCTGTTTCCAAACCGCGTTCAAAACGTGACATGAAACTAATCAACAATTCCCCCAGCAAACCGATAGAGAAAAATTGTACGCCTAAGATCACCATCAAAACAGACATCATCAGGAGCGGACGAAAACCTACACCACCTTTCATAAACCACAAAATTGCTAAGTAGCACCCTATAATTACACCAATGAAAGCGACAAGACCTCCCATCATCCCAAAAACGTGTAAAGGTCGCTTAAGGTATCTTGTCAAGAACAACACCGTCAGCAGATCAAAAAAGCCCTTCGGTATCCGTTTCAGTCCATACTTAGAAACACCAAACCGTCGAGGGTGATGTTTTACTTTCACTTCTCCTATGCGAAACCCAGCTTGTGCACATAATATCGGGATATATCGATGCAGGTCCCCGTAGAGGTGAAGTTCTTTGACGACTTCTAGCCTATATGCCTTAAAACCGCAATTCATGTCATGAAGTTTAACGCCGGTGAATAAGGCAGTAATGCGATTAAAAAAGAAAGAAAATAACCGCTTTTCAAAAGGATCTTTGCGTGGGTATTTCCAACCTGAAACGACATCATTGTCTCCGTTATGAAGTACTTCAAGTAACTTTGGAATTTCAGTAGGGTCATCTTGTAGATCAGCATCCATGGTAACGACTATCTCACCATGTGCTGCTGCAAATCCTGCTATGAGTGCTGCTGCTTTTCCTCGATTTCGCCGGAAATGAATCACGTCAATACGCAGCATAGCAGAAATATGTTTTAAGACGAGTTGTTCTAATACATCTATAGTTGCATCCGTACTCCCATCGTTGACAATTATTACCTCCGCCTTATAAGCCTGCGTTTTTATAACATTTTCAATTTGTTCAATCAATGCTGGAAGCGACTCCGCCTCGTTATACGCAGGAATTACTATGGAAATCTGAAGTGTTTCAGGCATTTCACTTAATGCAGTACTCATAAACATCCTTAATTTGCATAATCGCGTTATCCCAAGTAAGTTCACTCAAGATTCGTTGCCGTCCCGCTTCTCCAAACCTTAAACATTTTTCCCTGTCGGTTAAAAATGAAATGAGAGCAGAAACTAACTGTGGAATGTTTTTTTCTTCCACCAAAATCCCTGTCTCACCATCTTTTACTACAAAGGGAATACCAGATATTGCAGAGGCTACCACCGGTTTTCCACAAGCCATTGCCTCAAGGACAACATTTGGGCATCCATCTACGTTGCCACTCGGATCAAAAATAGCAGGAAGAACAAATAGATCACATAAGTGAAAATAATCAGGAACATCACGACGGTTTATCGTGCCAGGGAACTCGACTATATCTGAAACACCTAATTCCAATGTTAGTGTTTTCAGCCGAGGCAGGTCACTCCCATCACCACCAATGATAACTTTCACTTGTGGGACCTTCTTCCGAACTTCAGGAAGTGTACGAATCAGCAGATCAAATCCCTTTTTCAAAACAATGCGTCCCAAGCCAAATATTACAAGACCGTCTTCAGGTATTGAATATTTATTTCGCATCTCTACTAGCCGTTTTTTAGATGGGGAAGGAAACAGATTTGGGTGACTTCCGTTTAAAATTAAACGCCGTTTTTCTTCAGGTATGCCAAAGCCTTCTAAATCAGGGAAAAAAGTAGGTGTCACACTCGTCACCATTGAAGCCTGATTGAGTGTCCACCTTGCCATCCATTTGAAAATCACATTCTGTTTTGATACCAACATGTCTGAACCACGCAATGCGACCATTAGAGGAATTTTGCATAACTTACAAACAACTGCTCCTATAAATCCGTTCGGTAAAAGCCAGAAAGCATGAATTAAAGTAAACTGGTGCTTACGAGTTAACAGAAACAGATGAAATATTCCTGACAGGAACAAAAAAGGTGCAAGCAGATATACATACTTTTTTAAGCTGCAGTCATTTACTAACGTGTTGGAATACCCTAAAAGCTGTAAACGTCGAGGAAAAAAGTAACGATATGTTTGTAAAGTTACATTGTGATCTGCTTCGGAACGCTCAAAATACGGTGTATCTGGTAAAAGCACTGTCACATCAACGCCGTGCTTTTGTAATGTTTCACCCGTTAGTTCTACAAAAGGTGCAGTTGAATCGTCGGGAAAACGCGGGTATGCATGAGTCAATATACAAACCTTCATTTAGTCTCCTTCGGTTCTATTCGATAAATCCAGACATGGTTAATACCGTTGAGTGATATTTGGTGTTCTAATTCACCATTTAGTGTACCAGTTTGCGGTACACGCCCTATTTGTAAATCCCGGATATAGACAACTTCATAGTCAACATTATGGAATTGAGATGGACCAGCCGTGGGAATTTTATCGGTACGATACACAGTTCCCCTAAAATAGTACTGAAAAAATTCCGCACCTGATGGAGAAACTAGAACTTCTAACTGATGGACATTCGGTTTTTGGTTTAGATATTTAGCTGCAATATCTAAACCGGAAGACTCTCCTAGCGTGATAATATTTTTAATATCTGTAACCCGCCAACAAGGATTAAAGTAGGTATTGTAATGGGGATGAAGTGCAAAAACAGGGGCTGCTGCCAAAACGCCTACCAACACAATGCAAGCAACTTTTCCAACTTGACGCGAAAAAACTGTTTTGAA
>VYFM01000714.1:0-2896 GCA_009842375.1 Candidatus Poribacteria bacterium
GTTAAGTACAAACTTCTATTTCTTAAAAACATATCAATCCTCTCAACGAAAAGTGCAAACACAAATGACACAAAACAAAGCACACAAAGCCAATAGTAAAATCAAGGAAAAGCACCATGAAAAAATACTCCCTAATTCTCACCTTACTACTCTCTATTAACATCTGTGCAACTGCCGCAGATTATGACAACGATCCTATTAGAACACTACTCCCCTTTGATGCAATCCCTGCTATCACAAAACCGCAATTCGTTCCTGCTGCAGAAGCAAAATTAGACGCGGATGCACCCGTCATCGGGGTAACATTTAATGATGAGAGTCATGCTTACTCACTTTATCTACTGAACGGACACGAGATCGTCAATGATGTTGTCGGTGGAAAGAAAGTCGCTACCACATGGTGACCACTCTGCAAAACGGCTATCGTGTATAGTCGAGAACTTGATGGCAAGACATATACATTCGGTGTTAGTGGGAAATTATGGCGTGATGCCCTGTTAATGTACGACCATCAGACACGTTCCCTCTGGTCTCATATCACTGGAGAAGCAATACAAGGAAAACTGAAAGGCAAAAAGTTGAAACCACTTACCTCTATACCACAAATTGAGTGGAAAACATGGATGGAAAATTATCCGAATACTAAAGTACTTTCAGTTTTTGTCAGAGGGAGTATGCGTGAAAGCATCAGTCGTGACTCGTATGAAAGGTATCATACCAGCAAGGACACTGGTGTTAGCGGAACGAAATATACTGATGACAGATTACCCAATAAATCCCTTGTGGTCGGAGTACAAGTCCAAGTAATACCTGGTGCCGATGGTATAGCTGGACACGCAGGTGCTGATGGACAGCCTGGCGCTGCTGGACAAGACGGTGCTGATGGTGGTGTTGTAGAACTGGGTGATTCACAGCGTAATCCGAAACAAAAGCAGCACCAAGATTCTGGAAACACGTCCTCTCGCGCCTATCCACTTACACAATTTACGAAAAACGCTTTCATCAACGATTCAGTTAAAGGTGTGCCTTTGTTAATCTTTCACGATAAAGAGTCGTTTGCAACTGCAGTTTTTAAGCGTATAGTAAACAATAAGGCGATACTTTTTACATCCATAGATGGTTATATCGCGCACGATAATACTGGTACAGAATGGAATCTTATTACAGGTAAAGCGACATCGGGTAAATACAAGGGAAAACGTTTAGAAAGACTATCCGCTGTCAATATCTATTGGTTTGCGTGGGCAAGGTTCTATCCAGAAACAACAATTTACAAACCGTAAATAATCAAACGTCTAATTCAACAACTTCTCCTGCCATATTCCGATGCATTGTCGGGCGGATAACCAATTCTGGTATGTTGCTCCGTCTTGGTAGGGTTGCAATGAGGAGGATCGCGTCTGAAGTCTCAGCAACATCAACCATCATTGTGCGTGCATCGTCATCAGGTGGAATCGGTCTATTATCCAAAATAGGTGTTGCAACCTCTCCCGGTATTATAACACTTGCCCTAATTCCAGTATTCCTTAAGTCATTGTTAAGAAATTCGGTAAAGTTAATTACACCTGCCTTTGCTGCGCCGTAAGCAAATCCACTAAATGGACCTGGTGTAACTGCAGCAAGTGATGAGATGTTGATAATCGTTCCGGTCTTCGACTTCAGCATCGCTGGTACAACCGCTTGTGTGCAGAAAAACGTCCCAATAAGGTTTGAATCAACAACTGAACGTACCTCTTCAGGTGTTGTGTTGAGAAGACGGCGATTGTGCGAACTGTGTCCTGCATTGTTCACAAGTACATCAATCCGTCCAAATTTCTCAAGCACGTTGCTAACCATCTGCTGAACAGTATCGTAGTCGGACACATCAAGTGTAAAACTCACTGCAGTACCACCCACTGTCTCAATTTCAGATTTGACAGATTCTAACTTTGATTCTGTTCTGCCAACAATGACAACTCTTGCCCCCTCTTGTGCCATTTTGAGAGCAGCATCCCGTCCGATTCCACTTCCGCCTCCTGTGATGATACACACCTGATCTTTTAATTTCATTCTGTACCTCCATTTGGTAAAATACGTTTGACTGCCGATTTTATTTCTTTGGAAAACGATTCCAGTTCATACTGTTCTTCCGATATTTTATCACGATGTTCTTCAAACGGATATCCTCCCTTTCCACCTTCATTGAAATAGACACTTAGTTGATATCGTTGAAATATATTCATACGGGGATAATTTTCTGTCCACGGACTTGCATCGTGCAGTAAATTCGTTGAGAAGATTGCGACATCACCTGCCTTCATAGGGAGCGTAATTGATGTGGGTGGATCATGCCGGACAGGTAATTCCACTGGTGTATGAAAAAGAGATTTATGACTGCCTGGGACAAGACAAAACCCCGTACCCGGTGGCACATCTACCAACGCAACCCATGTTGCAATATGGTTACAATAGATATGTCCTCCTGCAACCTGATAATCGTTATGTGGATTGCGGAATCCTTGTGGAAACTTAAAACCGCTGTCATCTCGATGAAAACGTTGGGGATAGTCGTGTTTTGTCATCAAAGTGAAGTTGTTATGAAAAAGGCGCGGAGCATTCATCATCAATCCTGCCACAACGCGCATAATGTCCGGATTCATCGCAAGGTCTTGAAAGAGTTTATGTCCATATTGGATATGTCCTATATGTGTTTTACAAGGTTCTTGTCTTCCACGGTGCAATGGTGGTGGGATCTCAGATTCATCAATAGTAAGCCAATGCTGAAGCACATTCACCATTTCATCTATCTCGTCTTTTGGGATCACATTCCGCAGGACAAGGAAACCGTGTAAATCAAAATACCACTTTTCCTCCTCGGTTAAAGTGGATTGAATAGTATACATTAATAATTCTCCAA
>VYFM01000714.1:2906-3287 GCA_009842375.1 Candidatus Poribacteria bacterium
TTAACAATAAGATTATCAGAATTATCCAATATTTACAAGTGCCGGATATACCATATACAGGTGGAACGTGTATTTGCACAAACTGGAAAGTTGTGGGACAAAGAGGGACGGCACGTGGCGCGTGCCTGCTACTATGTCAGAATCTTGGAATGCACTGAAGACGCGGAGGGAAGAGCGGGCGAGTTGACCTCGCCCCTACGACATGTCTGAGCGTGGGATAACCTGTTGCGAAAAACTTTACATACCCGTGGTTTAACTATCCACTTGACAAAAATCTAAATACGCTTATAATTATTGAAGATAGCACAGAAAAGTTGATTCCAAGAAATAGACTTAGTATGCCTAAATTAGATAACCAAATGGAATTTTACACTTCAATAG
>VYFM01000678.1 GCA_009842375.1 Candidatus Poribacteria bacterium
ACAGGAAATTAATTGGATAAATTAGTTATGATTGTATGAAAAAGGAGTATATTATTTAGCAAATATAACCTTTTGCATTAATTTTGCATTACAGTTCAAAATTGCAAAAAATTTCAAAAAAAATGCATATCCCAAAACTACTTATTGCGTAAGAAAATATAGCTTTAGAAGGAGAACAACATTGGAAAATGTTAAAATAGAACAAATCGAGTGGGCACGTCTAACAGGTGAACGACCCAGAAAAGCCGGATGCAACTCAAGACTCGGTGAACACGGATTGCATGTGCGTCCTCCCATCGCAAGGTTAACTACCTCAGATGGAGCAAGTGGAATCGGGTTTTCGTCAATATCACAAGACAAAGCAGAGGCAATCGTTGGATTCCAACTAACCGATGCATTTGACCCAGATAATGGTGTTAAAGAAAAATATCAGTTCATGGAATATCCGTTATGGGACCTCGTTGGACAGTTGCAACAAAAACCTGTTTATGCAATGCTGTCTGGGAAAGATGGTGATTTCAAAGCACCGTGTTATGACACCTCTTTATACATTGATGATCTACACCTTGACGACAATGCTGAAGCTGCAGCACTCATCGCTTCTGAAGCACTTGAGGGAAAGGCACGCGGTCATAAAGCATATAAGATAAAGGTTGGACGTGGTGCAATGCACATGCCGCTTGAAAAAGGAACGCAGCGCGATATTGATGTGATAAAGGCTGTCCGTGATGCGGTTGGTCCAGATGCCACAATCCTAATTGACGCAAACAACGGTTACAACCTAAACATTACAAAGCAGGTATTAGGTGGAGCAGCGGACGCAAATGTCTACTGGATGGAAGAGGCATTTCACGAAGATGCACGAGTATACAGTTTATTGAAAGAATGGTTAAACGCTGAAGGGATTAAAACCAAAATCGCTGATGGGGAAGGTGGGGCATCACCACATCTCATCAACTGGGCAAAAGATGGATTGGTTGACATCCTTCAATATGACATTTTCCATCCCGGTTTCACAAGATGGTTGGAATTAGGTCCTGAATTGGATGCTGTCAATGTCGGCACAGCACCACATCATTACGGTGGATACTACGGGAATTTTGTAACAGGTCATCTGGCTGCTAAGATAGAACGATTTGAATTCGTGGAGTGGGATCATGCAACTACACCTGGAATTGACGACTCTAATTACACTATTTCAAATGGATATGTAAATATCCCTAATCTTCCCGGTTTTGGGTTGAATATAGAAGAAGAACCTTATCAAAAAGCAATTGCTGAGAATGGATTTATTGTCAACGCTTAGATTGAAAGGAACACAAAACTATGCCACATTTAACAAACGCAGATAAAGAATTTTTCAAAGAAAACGGTTATCTTGTTGTCCGCGGTGCTCTGAGTCAAGAACAAATTGACGCAGCATTGGACAAAGTCTGGGATTCACTTGAAGAAGACAGAAACGATCCTGAATCCTGGATTAAAAAAGGGTATAGAACAGCACCAATCGGTGGTGATGATGCTATCCGTGGCACTATCTACGGCAACAATGTATTCGAAATGGCTGAAGAGATGGTAGGTAAGGGAAAACTCAATACTGGTGGCGGTGCAGGTCCGCATATCAACTTTCCCGATCCTGAAAGAGAATATCGCGCACCACTTGGACATCTTGACGGTTACCATACACCCACAAACGGCGTACCTAAAGGTGTTGTCGGATCATTCACACTCGGTGCAACTGTATATATTGATACTGTGGAAAAACATGGTGGAGGCTTTACAATATGGCCCGGAAGCCATAAAATCTGGGCTGAATACTTTAGACACCACGACCTGGACAGCCTACCCGGTGGCGTTGCTCCATTCGATTTAGGAGAATGTTATGAATTCACTGGTGAAGGAGGCGATGTCTGTTTCTGGCATCACCAAATGAGCCATACTGCCGGACCAAACTGTGGTCGCAATGTCAGAATTGCACTTATCGGTAGATACCGCAGAAATGACCTTGATGATATAAAGTTTGATACACCCGAAGATATGTGGAAATATTGGGAGGGCATTTCCTAAAAGAAAATGTCCAACTTTAGAGTCATTCCTGACTATATTAGTCATAAATAAGCCATAAAACCAGTGCTGATATAGGTTTATACCTTTAGCATCCAATCATCAAAATTGCGATTGACTCTAAATACTCCAAAATTTGACATTTTTTGAACCATTCAATTGTCACACATATTTCTATAAATGTCGTTTCATCAAAGGAACGAAATTGTGGAAACGTCATTAAATCTCTTTTACACAAAACCAGAAGTAGCAGCATCGTGTTGGGAATATTTTTTGGAAACGCTGCAATCCATCAATATAACTGTCAGTGACCTGTTTTTCTTAGAACCTTCCGCTGGTACAGGTGCTTTTTACGAACATTTACCCGCAAAACGGAGACGGGGAATAGATATTTATCCTAAGTGCGAAAATGTCATAAAAAAAGATTTCTTTTCGGTTACCAACCTTCCTTATCCTCCCAATGAAACTGCTATAATTGGTAACCCACCATTTGGAAAACGTGGTAAAATGGCGATTGCATTCTTTAACCATGCGGCTAATTTAGCGGATATCGTCGCCTTTATTGTTCCTGTGAACTTTAGGAAGTATATCGTCCATAAGCAGCTTAACGAAAGCATGCACTTTATTTCAAAATTGGCACTTCAAAGAGATTCCTTTGTCCTCGATTCTGGAAAGTCGTATTCAGTAAATACGGAATTCCAAATTTGGACACGTTTACCCAGTTCACACCAAGACATGCGCCAACACAAATCCTTACCTATTCGACATCAGGATTTTCAGATTTGGCAATATAATAACACAATTGCTGCACAAAAAGTCTTTCAAAACTCCTTCGATTTTGCTGTGCCATGTCAAGGATGGCAAGATTATTCCCGTAGGGAGACAGATGAAAAACAGTGTGAACGAAATAAACAGTGGATGCTTATTAAAGCGAACGATCCTAACATCTTAGCACGCTTAAATCGTATAAATTATGCACGTTTAGCAATGGAATGTGGTACCGCTGTACCAGGTTTTCGTAAAGGTGACCTTGTGAAAGTTTACTCGGAAAAATTTGATGGTCAGTCGCAACGGTAGGGATATTTTGAATAAAAAGCGACTTCAGAAAACTGTCAGAATTGTTTTACCAACCCTCTTAGTAATTATAATCTCATTTTTTTTACTGAAGGAAATAGACCTAAAAAAGATACCTGAGACGCTTAGTGGAGTCTCAGTTCAGG
>VYFM01000011.1 GCA_009842375.1 Candidatus Poribacteria bacterium
AGATTACATTTACAAAAACCAGTTATGCGATATCTTTTTTTAGAAATGGTATAAGAAGGTATATTAGAGATACAATGTTTGAAACTTTAGTCCCAGCGGGACGATAGGTGTATAGTAACGTGTCAATATATAAATCTTCAGTCCCAGCGGGGCGAAAGGCGTATCGGATTCACATTGCTAAATGCTAATTGACATCTATATGTTAATAGTGTCATGTGTGTTCTTATTATGTATAGTTAACCTTCTGAACGAAGATGAATCAGTTTATTGACTGCGTGGATATATGCTTTCGCACTCGCTTCAATGATATCCGTACTCGCCCCATTACCTGTGATGATGTGTCCATTGTCTTGCACCTTTAGGGTCACCTCACCAATTGCATCTTCACCTTCCGTCACAGAACGAATCTGATAATCAATCAGGTTTAGTTTGATTTTAACAATCTGATTAATTGCTTTGAAGGCAGCGTCAACAGGACCATCACCTGTAGAGGCATTTTCAACTATTCCTTCCTCGGTGCGAATACCCACAGTAGTTGTTGATGAGATCCTTGTCCCGCTCACAACTTGGATATAATCAAGCTCAAATGTTGATGGTACTGCGCGTATCTCATCACTCATAATCGCTTCAAGGTCGGCATCGTGAATGGCTTTTTTCTTATCCGCTACTCGCAGGAAGCGTTCATAAACCTTCTCCAACTGCTCCGGATCTAATTCATATCCGAGTTCACTCAAGCGATGTCTTAAGGCATTGCGTCCAGAACGGGGACTGAGAATTAATTGACTTTCTTTCCACCCAATCTCTTTTGGATCAATGATTTCAAATGTAACACGCGACTTAATGATACCATCCTGATGTATCCCAGAACTATGTGCAAATGCGTTTTCACCAACAATTGCCTTGTTCGGTTGCACAGAAATACCCATTGTACGACTAACCCTACGACTGATAGGAACAATCTCTTTTGCGTTAATCTCCGTGTAATACGCCTTAAAGTAATCGCGTCGTGTCCGTATTGCCATCACGACCTCTTCTAAGGATGTATTCCCTGCACGTTCACCAAGTCCGTTGATAGTGCATTCCACTTGTCGTGCGCCTTGTTCAATCGCAATCAAACTGTTGGCAACAGCCAACCCTAAATCGTTATGACAGTGAACACTGATAACAGCATCGTCAATATTTGATACATTCTCCTTGATACCCGCAATAAGATTTCCAAATTCAGCAGGGACAGTCCATCCAACAGTTTCAGGAATATTAACAACTGTCGCACCAGCTGCGATAGTAGCTTCTACCACCTTGTAGAGATATGACAATTCTGTCCGTCCCGCATCCATCGGTGAAAACTCGACGGTCGCATCCGGGTGTTCCGCACATAAACTTTTAGCATAAGCAACCGCATCAACTGCCATTTCTAAAGTTCTTTCAGGTGTTGTTCGGGTGATACGCTCCATGTGTATATTAGATGTGCCGACAAAGGTATGTATACGTGCACGCGGGGCATCTTGAATCGCTTTCCATGCTGCCGTAATATCCTTTTCAACGACACGGGAGAGTGCACATATTTCCGGTCCCTTTACCTCGTCGGCAATACGTTGAACAGCATCAAAATCACCCGGTGACGAAATTGGGAATCCCGCTTCAATGACATCAACATTTAATCTCGCGAGATGCTTGGCTATCTCCAATTTTTCTTCAATACCAAGGGCAGCTCCAGGTGTTTGTTCAGCATCACGGAGTGTTGTATCAAAAATATAAACCTTTTCTTGGTTAGATTCAAAATCATCCACGGTTGTGTCCTCCAAAGGATACCTGTTTATTGTTATCAAAAATCAATTTTCATTAAAATAATGGTTCAATTATATCTCACGTCCGACAGCAATAGCAATCGGTTTTAGTTCTTTGATGAGTGTCTCAAATTGTTCAGGAAATAGTGACTGGGCACCATCACCTGTCATAGAATGATCTGGATCATGATGAACTTCCAACAAAAGCCCATCTGCACCTGCAGCAACAGATGCTTTTGTCATATCACACACAAGGCTGCGGATACCAGTTCCATGGCTCGGATCAACGATAATAGGTAAATGGCTTAATTCATGAATCGCTGGCACTGCATTAAGATCAAGCGTATTACGCGTGTGGGTTTCAAAAGTACGTATCCCTCGTTCACACAGAATGACATCCTGATTACCTTCAGATAGAATGTATTCCGCTGCAAGCAACCATTCTTCAATCGTAGAAGCCATGCCACGTTTTAGGATAACAGGTTTCTTGGCACGACCAACCTCACGTAATAAATAGAAGTTCGTCATATTCCGCGTACCGAGTTGAAATATATCTGTATAATCACCGACGAGTTCAACTTCATCTGGTGTCAATACCTCAGTGACAATCCCCAAACCCGTTTCCTCTTTTGCAGCAACCAGCATTTTCAAAGCTTCTAAACCAAAGCCTTGGAAACTATATGGACCAGTACGAGGCTTAAAGGCACCACCTCTAATAAATTCTGCACCCGCTTTCTTTACAAGGTGTGCTATAGTTACAATCTGCTCAGTACTCTCAACTGCACATGGTCCCGCCATAACTGCCAGTTTCCGCCCACCAATTTTTGTACCATTAACAGCTATAACCGTGGATTCCTCGCGAAACTGACGACTCGCTAATTTATATGGTGCAGTGATCGCCATCGTCCTTTCAACGCCTGACATTGACTCCAACGGAATATCCCCAAGCAATGTTTTATCTCCTATTACACCGATAACGGTGCGTTGTTCACCTGTTGAAACCTGTGCTTTCAACCCCACACCTTCAATCCTGTTTACTATTGCGTCAATCTGTCCAGGTGTTGCATCCGGTTTGGTAATGACTACCATTGTATTGAATTCCTCCGAAAACTAACTCTGTTTCAAGTCAATGTTGAATAATATGTAAAAAAATAACCCAACATCGAATTGTTCCCGACGCTGGGTGGTGATGAATGCGATTGGTTTATTACATTTTCATGAGTGCTTACAAATTACACCACCTACCGCCGAAGTACAAAAACGGGTACAACCCGAACGTAAATAACGTCCAAAGGTCAATACTTCCACGCCATAAAAGGGTTAGGGTATACCGTTGTACTGAAGAAATAGAGGTGCGTTCAAACTTTTGCATTACAAAGACACCTAATACATACTTTGATTGTAAAACCTATTCTGAACTTGTCTACGATATATTATGTAACAAAACATATTTTTAATATTATAACACATGTTATAAGGTTAAGTCAAATT
>VYFM01000249.1 GCA_009842375.1 Candidatus Poribacteria bacterium
TTCTGCCTGCCCGGCTCGCGCAACGCCGTGGCCACCGGCTGGGACAAGCTCATCGAGGCGCAGCTCGACACCCGCACCCGCCCCTGCAACCTGGCCGAGCTCAGGCCCCGCCTGCGAGAGACCTAGGATCCGCGAAGATGGCGTTGCTCCAGATCCACCAGTTCCCCTGCCTGTCGGACAACTACGGCTTCCTGATCCACGAGCGCCTGTCTGGCCTGACCGCCACCATTGACACGCCCGACGCCAAGGTCATCCACCGCGAACTCAAGCGCAAGGGCTGGCGCCTGACGCACATCCTCAACACCCACCACCACCCCGACCACGCCGGCGGCAACCTGTGGCTGAAGGACCGCACCGGCTGCATCATCGTAGGCCCCAGCGCCGACGCCGCGCGCATCCCCGGCATCGACCTCCAGGTCGGCGAAGGCGAAACCCTGGAATTCGGCAACGCCAAAGCCCTCGTTTACGACACCCCCGGCCACACCAGCGGCCACATCGTCTATTACTTCCCCGACGAAGACGCCGCCTTCGTGGGCGACACACTCTTCGTCATGGGCTGCGGCCGGCTGTTCGAGGGCTCGCCCGGGCAGATGTGGGACTCGCTGCAGAAGCTGATGAGCTGGCCCGGCCGCACGCGCATCTACTGCGCGCACGAATACACCCGCACCAACGGCCGCTTCGCGCTCACCGTGGACCCGCACAACGAGGCGCTGGTCCAGAGAATGGAAAAAGTGGAACGGCTGCGCGAGGAAGGACGCCCGACCGTCCCCACGACCATGCACCAGGAAAAACGCACAAACCCCTTCCTGCGCCCGGACAGCCAGGGCATCCGCGTGCAACTCGGCATGGAAGACGCGGACGACGTCGAAGTGTTCGCCGAGGTAAGGCGCCGCAAGGACCGCTTCTAGCATTTGCGCCAAACAACACGCAGGCGACTGAAGCAAGCACGAGGATCGGATATGATCCGGCATGCCAGCCCGGAGCCGACCCCCCCAATCTTTAGGAGTACAGGCGGCAGCGCGATTTGGCGTACTGATCGCCGCTGCTTTTCTGGTCGCATGTGGCGGATCGGGTTCCGGCGACGGTTCGCCGCCGCCTCCTCCGCCGCCTACTCAGCCCCCTCCGCCTCAACCCGACCCGAACCGGGCGCCGTCCATTACGGTCAGCTCCTCGGCCACCGTGGCGGAGAACGAGTCCGGCGCCGTTATTACTTCGGTCCAGACCAGTGATGCCGACGGCGACACGGTCACGGTTACGGTGGATGACGATCGGTTCGAAGTGAGCGACGACAATCTCAGGCTCAGGGAGAACCGATCGCTCGACTACGAGGCCACGCCCTCCGTGGAAGTGACGATCACCGCCAGCGACGGGGAGGATTCCACCACGGCTGACGTAACGATCTCCGTAACCGACGTGCGCGAGATGCTGGTCGTCGAAGGGACCGCGTCGGAGGGCCAGCGCCACCAGGTCTATCTGCTCCCGTCGGCGTCCGAACCGTCAAGAGATGGACTCGTACGCATCATCAACCGTTCCTCCTGGGCGGGTGAGGTGCGGATTTACCCCACCGACGACAATGGACGCCGTTTCGATGCCTTGACACTGGAGATGGAAGCGAAGCAGACAGTCCATTTCAATTCCATGGACCTGGAGTCGGGCAATCCGGGCCTGGGGCTGTCGGGCGGTACCGGGGGCGGTCAAGGCAACTGGCGCCTGGAATTGACGAGCGACCTTGACATCGAGGTGCTCTCCTACGTGCGCGCGTCGGACGGATTTCTGACGCCTGTTCACGACGTGGCGCAGAGTACGGGTGACCTCCATCGGGTAGTCACGTTCAACCCGGGCAGCGACCGTGACCAAGCCAGCCGGCTGCGGCTGATCAATGTGGGGGACGAGGAAGCGGTCGTCAGGGTTCGCGGCACGGACGACGCGGGCGCGCCGGGCCAGGACGAGGTAAGGCTGCGGATCAATGCGGGCGCCGCGCGGTCGGTCACGGCGCAAGAGCTGGAGTCGGGCGGCGCGCATATTGAGGGCATGCTGGGCGATGGCGCGGGCAAGTGGCGGCTGGTGGTGGAATCGGATCGACCGATCGTGGCAATGAACCTTCTGGAGAGCTCGATGGGCCGTCTGGCCAACCTGTCAACGGCGGCGCAGCCGAACAACGGCGTGCATCGCGTTCCGTTGTTCCCGGTCGCCGGAGACGCGATGGGCCATGAGGGGCTCGTTCGCGTTGTCAACCGCTCCCGGAGATCCGGCGAGGTTCGTATCAAGGCATCCGATGACACGGATATGGACCGTGAACCCGTAACGCTGAGGATTGGCGCATTCGAAGCGGTGCAATTCAACTCCGAGGACCTGGAACAGGGTGGCCGCAAGGGCTTGTCAACGGGGACCGGCTCCGGGGAAGGCGACTGGCGCCTGGAACTGACGAGCGACCTCGACATCGAGGTGCTTGCCTACGTTCGCGCCCCGGACGGATTTCTGACGCCGGTTCACGACGTGGCCCCGAGCACGGGCAACGTCTATCACGTCATGGCATTCAATCTCGGCGCCGATACCGGCCAGACGAGCCGGCTGCGCCTGGTCAATGTTGGCGAAGAGGCGGCAGCGGTCACGATCAAGGGCATCGACGAGCGGGGCGAATCGCCCGGAGACGCCGTTGAGGTCATGGTTTCCGCCAGCGCCGCGCGGGAGTTCGAAGCGGCCGAACTCGGATTGGGCGACGGCCGAGAAAGGTGGCGGTTTGCCATCGAGTCCGTTGAGCCGCTGATGGTGATGAGCCTGATGGAGGACTCGACCGGACAAGTGACGAACCTGTCGGCAAGTGCGCCGCGTGTCGACCCCGTGCTGACCGAGGACCACTTTGAAGAAACGATGAAGGGCAATGCCGACGGCGTGAGCGTATCTGTGGTGGATGCCCGGGGATTCGGTTCCGGTGACCATGGGCAGAGAATCACAGACATCTTTCTGGACAACTCGGATCGCGCGTCGCTGGTGCAGATTGGAGGCTGGTGCACCTACGATCTGCATGGCGTTGAGTTGCGCGAAGTCAACATGTGCGGCTACGTCAGGCACGCCCTGAAACACGACGTGGGCATTTTCTGGACCGCAACGGACGTATCTCAAGGCTATCGCCCCGGCAGGGACGACTGGATCGTCAGAAACGGTCGGCCCTTCGTCGATAAGGTAAGGACGTTCGCGCGATGGTTGCGGCAAGCCAATGTGCTCATGGTCAGTGCCCTGGAAAACGCAACCTGTGCGGAATCCGCCGACGGCGTTTGCGACATCTCCGTCTATTGCGACGACTTTGATTCGAGCGCTGCCGAACGGGACGGGTGGTCGCCGCAGTGCGGAGAAATCGACGACTATGTCGCCCACTCCGGCGAGGGAGTGGAGAAGGTGGTTTTCGCCGGAGCGATCCACAGACTTGGAGCAGCTTCCGCGGGCATTCGCGCCGACGGCGTGTACGCGCCTCACACAATCTATGTCGAGTCTCCGGACGGCTCAACGTCCCAGGCCACGGCGGTTTTGGCGGCCTATGCAACCAACCTCGCATTCTCCAATCCGAAGTGGGGGGCGGCGAGGATCAAGCGGGAACTCATGGACCTGGCGCGCGAGGAGACTCTCGATTACAGGCCGGGAGCGATCGACAGCAATGATCGAGCGGTGATTGAGAGACGAGTCGTCAAGGTCATCCGCCCCGAGTTCGCTCCGGGCGCATCGGCGCCAAACTCCTGACATGACTATCCTGCTCACCGCCGCCAATGGCCGAACGGGCCGCGCGGTACTGAAGGCGCTCGCAAACCGCGGCGCCGACGTGAAAGCGTTCCTGCGCGACGAGGCCCAATGGCCCGCGCTCAGCGGCCTCGGAGCAACGTCCTTCGCCGTCGGCGACATGGAGGACGCATCCACGATCGACGCCGCGATGGCCTCGGTGGACACGATCATCCACATCGGCCCGCCCATGCATCCCAACGAGGTGGAAATCACGACCCGCTTCATCGACGCCGCCCTGTCCCACGGCGTATCGCGGTTCGTCTATTACTCCGTCATGCACCCGCTGCGGCGCGCGGTCCGCCACCACCGGCTCAAACTCGACGCCGAGGAAACGCTCATCGAATCCGGCCTGCCCTACACCATCGTGCAGCCTATGCGTTACATGCAGCACCTGGGGCTGATCTGGAACAAGGTGTTGGAAACAGGCGTGCACAACATGCCCTTCAATATCGACGTCAAGTTCAACGTCGCCGACCTCCGCGACCTCGCCGAAGCCACGGCCATCGTGGCCACGGAGCGGGGACATCTCTACATCACCTACGAACTGGCCGGCCCGGAGGCACTGAGCCAGCGCGACATGGCCGCCGTGATCAGCCGAGTGCTAGGCAGGGAGATCCGCGCCGAAGCCCTGAGCCTGGAACAGATGGAGAAGAACGCCCGCGCCGCCGGCGCCAGCGACGACCGAATCACGCAAATGCTCACCATGAACCGGCACTACGACCAGTTCGGCTTCCGCGGCAACCCCAACGTGCTGCGCTGGATCCTGGGTCGCGACCCCAATACCTTCGAAAACTACGTAAAACGACTCAGCAGTCTGTGATTGACTACTGTCAATAGACACCATACACTCTGCCGGTGATCCAATCGTTTCGGCATCGTGGCCTGAAAGAACTCTACGAAAACGGACGCTCAGCGCGAGTGGCGCAGGAACACGTTGCGAAACTCCTGCGTATTCTTACGGCGCTGGACCGGAGCAGCAGCCCCACCGGGATGGATATTCCCGGCTTTCGGCTGCATCCGCTCAAGGGCCGCATGCAGGGGCACTATGCCGTTTCCGTCTCATCCAATTGGCGGGTGACTTTTCGGTTTGAGGACGGACACGCAGTCGATGTGGACTATCTGGATTACCACTAGGAGGTTTGACATGGCAATGAAGAATCCGGTGCATCCTGGCGCCATCGTGCGAGAAGACTGTTTGAAGCCATTGACCCTGTCCGTTTCGGAAGGTGCGAGACGGCTCGGTGTCGGGCGTCAGACACTTTCCCATCTGGTGAATGAAAAGGCGTCCGTATCCATCGAAATGGCTTACCGGCTGTCAAAAGCATTCGGCTCTACACCCGAAACATGGCTAGGCATGCAATTGGCCTTTGATCTTTCCCGGTCGCGCCACCTTCAACAGGAAATCAACGTCGAGCGCATCGTTGCCGCATAGATTGGGAGGCAACATGCTGCGGGCCGTCAGGCAAACATCAGGCGCACGTCCTACTTGAGAAACTGGATGCTCAGCAGATAGTTCGGATCCTGGTCGTCCGCGGCGCGAATGGTCGCCACGATCACCATGATGAACCAGAAGATCGCGTAGGCGATGATGAGCGGGAGACCGATCAGGATGATCACGAGAAGTCCCATCCCGATAAAGTAGATCGTCGAACTGATCTGGAAGTTGAGCGCCGCCTTGCCGTGGCGATCTATCAACTCGGACTCCGGCTTTTTGATGAGCCAGAACAAAAATGGTCCGAGCACGTTACCAAGCGGAAAGACCATCCCGGCAAGCGCCGAAATGTGAAGCAGGATGGACCAGGTTCTTTCATCGGACGTGGACGCGGGCGGGTCAACGGCAGGGGTCTCGTTCATGATCGCGGGATACGTGGCAGGTATACGATAGGCCTATTCTAACCATGCAACTTGATCCTCTACCAACAACTACCAATAGATTCGGCAATCGCCAGACAATGAGATCGACTCTGAAGTTTGCTGCGTTTGCAACGGTGTTTGTGCCGGTTGCTGCCGTACTGGCGGCCGGTACCGGGGTGTTTGATCTGGAGATTGGGGATCCGGAGCGCAGGGGGCGGCATGCCCCCGTGGTGCTTGACGGGATTACCGACACCGGGACCGGTGATCTCCTGACCCCGCGGGAACTGGTGGAGCGGCTGGCCGATACGCGCATACTTTTTATTGGTGAGGACCACACCGACATGGACTTTCACCGCGTGCAGGCGAAAGTCCTGGAAGAACTGCACCGCGCCGGGCGCGAGGTGATGATCGGGCTGGAAATGTACCCCTACACGCGCCAGGCAATCCTGGACGAATGGAGCGCCAGCTCACTGACAGAAGACGAGTTTGTCGAATCGTCCGACTGGTACGAGAACTGGGGTTATCGATGGGACTACTACCGGCGCATCTTTCTGTTCGCCAGGGACAAAGGCATCCCGATGTTCGGCGTGAACATTCCCCGCGACCACGTCAGAACGGTGCGCACGGAGGGCTTCGAGGGCCTGAGCGCCGAGCAGGCCGCGCATATGCCGGAGACCGTGAACACGGACAGCGACGAGCACCGGCAGTTGTTCCGCGCCTATTTCGCGGAAGACGACGCGCTGCACGCGGCCATCAGCGACGAGCAGTGGGAAGGCATGTTCCGGGCGCAGTGCACCTGGGACGCGGCGATGGGCTGGAATGCGCAAATGGCGCTGGAACGCCACGGCGGCGAGGACGCCATCATGGTGGTGCTGATCGGTGCGGGCCACGTCACCTACGGCCTGGGCGCCGAACGGCAAATTGCACACGCCTTCGACGGCCGGATCAGTTCGCTGGTGCCGGTGCCGATACGCGACAACGACAACGAACCGGTCCACGAGGTAAGGGCTTCCTACGCCGACTTCATCTGGGGCGTGCCGCCCGAAACCGCACCTGCCTATCCGAGCCTGGGCGTCTCGCTGATGGGCGCCGTGGGCTCGTCCCCAACCAGCGTCATCCAGGTCAGCGACGACTCGGTGGCGCAGCGTGCCGGGATCCTCGTAGGCGACGTGCTGCTGCAACTCGACCAGAGCGAACTGGACTCTAGCGTCGCGCTCAGCAAGCAGATCGCCGGCTACGACTGGGGCGACAGCGCCGTATTGCAGTTCGAGCGCGACGGCGAGGTCCATACGCTGGATCTGCACTTTCGCCGCCAGGGTGAGTAAAAGTGCTTCCACCCAGGCAATCAAATGGCGTGTTAGACTGCAAATTCAGTTGGTTAGCGCCTGAAAGCCGCTTCTTTTCAGGAAAATGGAATCATGAGCGTACGTGCAGAGGACGTCGCGGCATACATCCTGAGCAGCCAGGGATCAATGCCGGCCATGAAGCTTCAAAAGCTCGTCTATTACTCACTGGCCTGGTCACTGGTTTGGGACGACAAACCGCTCTTTGAGGAAACGATAGAGGCGTGGGCGAATGGCCCGGTGATTCGAGAACTCTATGACGCGCATCGCGGACAATTCTCCGTTTCCAGCATTCCCGACGGAGCCCCCGATCTGTTGGATACAGATCAGCGCGAGACAGTCGATACCGTTCTTCAGTTTTACGGGGACAAGTCATCGCAATGGCTAAGTGATTTAACCCACACGGAAGCGCCGTGGCGGGATGCACGCGAGGAGAACGGGCTTGACAGCGGCGAGCGTGGGCGGGCGCCTATCACGCATGCATCACTGCACGAGTACTACTCCGCCCTGTAGATGCGCTTACCCGTACGGCGCAAAAGAAAGCGGCCGAAGCTTGCCCATAGGCCCCAGCCGACAAAGCGCCCCAAGGCGCTGGCGCCGACGATTCATGGTCAGCTGCTCTCGTGGAGATTAAGCGAATGTGACCGGGGAGGCGCCTGGTGTTGGGTTCTGCTGCTGTTCCTGGTGGCGGGGACGGCGCATGCCGCCGAAAATGCAACGCGCTACGAACTCGACGTGGGCATCGAGCCGGAGACCCATCAGCTTGAAGTAGACGCAGTCGTCGAACTGCCGCTGGAGTTCGAGGGACGCGAGGTCGAGTTCCTGCTGACCTCGGCCCTCGAAATCCACGACTCCGACCCCGAAATCTCCCGCCTGCCCTATGAGCAGGGCGGCTTTACCGGCATCAACGGCTCCAGCGTGGTGCTGGGGAAACTCGATGCGATCGCGCGTTACCGGGTCACGCTGCCCCAGGGTTCGAGCACGCTGAAGCTCAGCTACGGCGGCACGGTGAACTTCCCGCTGTCGTCCCCGCAGGAGGAATACGCCCGCGGCATCATCGAAACCGCTGGCACGGTCAACAGCGACGGCGTTTATCTGGCCGGCGGCACGCTCTGGTACCCCTACTTCAGCGATGAGCTGGTCCGTTTCGAACTTACGGCCACCGCGCCCGACGGCTGGCACCTGATCAGCCAGGGCAACGGCTCTTCTCGGGACAAAGCCGGACAGGCGCACTGGGATTCCGGCGGCCTGGTGGACGAAATCTACCTGGTCGGCGGCCCACTCACGCTCTACGAAGCCGCAGCCGGCGCAACCGCCGCGCAGGCGTACCTCAGAAAGCCCGACCAAGCACTGGCCGACCGGTACCTCTCCGCCACCGCCCGCTACATCGAGATGTATCGCTCACTGATCGGCCCCTACCCCTACGGCAAGTTCGCACTGGTCGAGAACTTCTGGGAGACCGGTTACGGCATGCCGTCGTTCACGCTGCTGGGACCGATGGTCATCCGCTTCCCGTTCATCCTGACCTCTTCCTATCCCCACGAGATCCTGCACAACTGGTGGGGCAATTCGGTGTTCGTCGATTACCCCACCGGCAACTGGTGCGAAGGACTGACCGCCTACATGGCCGACCACCTGATGAAGGAGCAGGCAGGCCAGGCCGCGGAGTATCGGCGCGACACGCTGAAGAAATACCGCGATTTCGTGCGTGACGGCCGCGATTTCCCGCTCACCGAATTCCGCTCCCGGCACAGCGCCGCCACCGAAGCCGTCGGCTACGGCAAGACGATGATGGGCTTTCACATGCTGCGCCGGCAGCTCGGCGACGAAGCGTTCACGACGTCGCTGGCGCGCTTCTACCGCGAGCACCGCGGCGCCAAGGCCGGCTTCGGCGACATCCGCGCGCAACTGGAACAGGTTACCGGCCAGGACCTCCAGCGGTTCTTCGAACAGTGGGTGGAACGCCCCGGCGCGGCCGACCTGCGACTTGACGCGGTCGAGGTCCAGCAGACCACCAGCGGCGGTTACGAGGTTACCGGCGTGCTGCGCCAGGTCCAGGACGGCGAGAAATTCGCATTGCAGGCTCCGCTCGCCCTGACCACCACCGACGGACTCGAGACCCAGGTGCTGAACGTGACCGGAGAAGCGACACAGTTCAAGTTCCAGACCGCCTCCCAGCCGCAGCTCCTGGAAGTCGACCCGCAATTCGACCTGTTCCGGCTGCTGGACGCGCGCGAAACCGCCCCGTCGATCGGCCAGGTCCTCGGCGACCGCAAGCTCGTGGCCATCCTGCCGGCAGCCACGAACGAAGCCACCCGCGCCGCGTACCGCGAGCTGGTCGAACGCTGGCGAAGTCCAACGCAGGACATGACGATCGTGTTCGACGCCGACATCGATACCGATGAACTGCCGGCCGACGCCGCCGCCTGGGTCCTGGGCCGAAACAACCGGTTCGCGCAAACCCTTTTCCAGTCGGACCCCGCGCTGGGACTCACGGTCACCGACACCGGCCTCAAGTTCGAGGACCAGGCAATTCCCCCCGCCGGCCATTCGACCGTGACAATCCGCCGGCATCCCGCGAACGTCAACAAGGCGGTCGGCTGGATCGTCGTCGATCCCGTGGCCGCGTTCCCCGGAATCGCCAGCAAGCTGCCCCACTACGGCAAGTATTCCTACCTCGCTTTCGAAGGCGACGAGCCCACCAACATCGCCAGCGGCGAATGGGCCAACAGCGATTCGCCGCTACGCGTGGACCTGCGCAGCGCGGAACAGCGCGCCGCCGGCCCGGCAACCGCCGCGCCCCCTCCGCCCCGCAAACCGCTCGCCGAACTCCCGGCGGTCTTCTCCGAAGAACGGCTGCAACAGCACGTCGACTATCTCGCCTCGCCCGAACTCGAAGGCCGCGGCCTGGGCTCACCGCAACTGGAAGAGGCGGCCGCCTACATCGCCGGCGAATTCGCCGACGCCAGCCTTGCAGCCGCCGGCGACGACGGCAGCTATCTCCAGGGCTTCACGGTCGACAAAGGCGAAGACGGCCAACCGCATCGCGTCCACAACGTCATCGGCTACCTGCCCGGCATCAACCCCGCGTACAAAGACCAGGCCGTATTGATCACCGCCCACTACGACCACCTCGGACGCGGCTGGCCCAATGCCCGGCAGCAGGATGTCGGGCAAATCCATCCCGGCGCCGACGACAACGCCAGCGGCGTGGCGGTCCTGATCGAGCTGGCGCACAACTTCGCCGCCGGAGCGCCCCCCGAGCGCAACCTCGTGTTCGTGGCGTTCAGCGCCGAGGAAGCGGGACTGCTGGGCTCGCGCCACTACGCGGAGCATCCGCGGCCCGCGCCGCTGGAAGGCATCGTGGGCGTCATCAATCTCGACAGCGTGGGCCGACTGGAAGACCAGCCGATATCGGTGCTGGCCACGAGCAGCGCGATGGAGTGGCCGTTCGTGTTCCGCGGCGTCAGCGCGGTAACGGGCATCCCCAGCGAGAACATCGCCGGCGCCCTGGCGTCGTCGGACCAGAAGAGCTTCATCGATCGCGGCGTGCCGGGAGTGCAGATCTTCACCGGCGCCCATCTCGACTATCACCGCCCCAGCGACACGCCGGACAAGGTCAACGCCGCCGGCATGGTCAAGGTCGCGACCTTCGTCAAGGAAGCGACCGGCTACCTGATCGGTCGCGAGGAGCCCATGGTCCTTGCAGGCAGCGCTACAGCCGCGCCCCCCGGCAACCAGCCGGCCGACACCGAAGGACAGCGACGCGTGCAATTCGGCACCGTCCCGGACTTCGCCCACAACGCCGACGGCGTGCGGGTGGAATCGGTAGTGCCCGGCTCCCCAGCCGAACTGGCCGGAATCCAGGCCGGCGACGTACTGCTGGAAATGAACGGCGATCCAGTGACCGGCCTCGGCGCCTTTTCCGATTTCCTCAAGACCCTGGCGCCGGGCGACGCCGTCACCGTGACGGCACTGCGCGACGCACAAACGATCAGCGTCCCGGTTACGCTGGCGCCACGCTGAAGATGCCTGCTGTCGCCGCACGCTTCACCGGATCCGTGAACTCGTCCCAAATGACCGCCCAGAAACGCACGTCGGAGAGCGGCACCGTGTCTGTCACGTCCTTGCCCGTGTCGATTCAGTGCTGCAAGAAGTCCATCGGAACAGCCTATTACCTAGCATGAGAATAGAGTTATTGGACTACAAATGACCCAGTTTAGGCCGTCCGATTAAACATGAGCACTGCACACAATTCTCGAATGCGGATTAACCAAGATCGCCAAGTCCAAATGGAAGTAGCTATGGTCTTGATGTCTCTCGCACCGAGAACTTCGTATCACGAATAAAGTATGCTCTCATTCCTTCCTATCAACTATTGCTCGGAGTAGCTGCATGAGAGCGTTTGATGTACGGGCATATTCCATAGCTGATTTTCGTGAATGGCACTCACAGGGGAAGCTAGAACTTTCTCCAGATTTTCAACGCAGATCAGTTTGGTCAAATGCTGCCAAATCGTTTCTGGTCGATACGGTCATTAAGGGAAAGCCAATCCCAAAGATCATATTGATGCAGACATTTGCAGAGGAAAGAACGATACGAGTTGTCGTAGACGGGCAGCAGCGCCTACGCGCGATCTTTGAGTTTCTTTCCGATGGAATCAAGATTTCGCGCGCGCATAGCAAGAAAAATGCTGGAAAGGTATTCTCTGAATTGCACAAAGACGAACGGGACGAGTTTCTTCAGTACGAGATTGGCTGTGATGTCTTGAATGATGCTCCGATAAGCGAGCTTCTAGATATCTTTGCGCGCATCAATCGTTACACAGTCAAGCTTAACTCTCAAGAACTCCGAAACGCTCAGTACAGCGGGTTTTTCAAAACCGCGGCATTCGAACTTGGCTATGAATTTGTTGAGTTCTGGCGAGCAGCCGGAATATTGAATCAGAATCAGATTAATCGCATGGGTGAAGCGGAGTTGGCCTCTGACCTTCTTGCTGCCTTTCTCAACCAAATTCAATCGACAAAGGCTATCGAGCGCGTGTATCGAGAGTATGAGGACACCGAGGGGAACATACCTCATGCTGTCGAGAGATTCCGAGCTGCCGTGAACAAGGCGGCACTAATTTATCCACAGGATGAAATCCGCGACACATGCTGGTCGAGCAAACACATGTATTACTCCCTGGTTACATGTATTGGTCATATCCAATCACCCATTGCAAATTTGCCTTCGACCAAGTTGCGGTCCGAATTTCTCTCGAACCACGAAAAAATTAAATCCATCCTTAATGGGATTAGTAGTGATTACCAGAGCTACAGCCCCCAACCGAAGCGGACGTTGGCTCCAGATGACTTGAAGCCATTCATTCGAGCTTCCACACTGGCGACTACGGATACAGCTTCTCGAATAGTTCGTGTTGACTACATGCTAAGCGTAATTGAGGAGTTCCCTTGGGCATAAGGGAGGAGCAAAAGCTCTTCGACGAAAGTAACCTCTTCTTGGAAGCAAGAATCAAGGCGTTAGCAAAGGTTGACGCCCAAAGAGCTACAAGAGAGGACATTTTTGTTGCCGAAGCCGTTGCGTTTCGCGTTTACCGAGGATACGAACGATTTGCCCGCGCTCTCTTCCTACACAGTTGCGCAACAACACAAACACGCAATGGTCAGAGGATAATTTCTAAGCTAAAGTGTGCCGATTGGAGTACAACGGAGCGCATTCTCAAGGCAGGCAATCGCTTCTTGAATTGGGGCAAGCCTGAGACGACTAAGAAACTAGCGGAACTTGTCTTCCAAAATGGATTCCCAATCAGTGACGTAATCTCTCCCGTGTATTCGACACTAGTGGATCTCCAAAGAATCCGCAATTTCATTGCTCATGACAGTAGTGAGGCGCGTAGCGGATTCGACAAAGCAGGACAGAAATACTTGCGCACTGGGTCTCCTGTGCCTGATAGCGCAGGACTATTGTTGCTGTCGCGAAAGTATCCGCGGCGCGCGCAAGCAATACGCCAAATATTCAGAAAGGTAGCAGCGCTTTCGAAGATTTATTCGCAACTCTGAGCACAGAGCTTTTTCCGCACTCATCACCTTGGCCGAAGTCCAGCCTGATCTAACCGTGCCAATGAAGGCAGCAGCAAGGCATCCACGCAATGCCCCCGACCACATCGATTTCCAATTCAACGGGGCCGACCTCCGAAATGTCTCTGAAGCCACCGCTATCGTGGCCATCAACCCCTGACAACTTCTGCGCCACCCACGAACTGGCAGGCCTGAAAGCCCTAAGTCAGCGCGACATGGCCGCTCTATCAGCCGCGTGCTTGGCGGAAAAGTCTTCGCCTAAGTCTTAAGCGTGGCGCAAATGGAGAAAAACTGCCGCGGATTCGGGCGCGCGAGCCGAGTATTTTCGGGAACTACGTAGCAAGATTAGTCAGGAGAAGTGCGGGCGAAAAACATGCACATACGGACAATTGGTTTCTTGCGTGAGGATGACCTAACGCAGCAGCAGAACCTTCCATTCCCCGCAATATTCTTTGCAACGAGTCTGCTGTGTTAGTCTCCACCTTCCGTACGCGTGAAGGGGGAGAAATTCATGGCGTTGTTGCGATTGCATGTGACCTGGATTTCTGCAATTCGGGCGCCTATATACGGGCCACTAGATGCTGCTGCCGCGCACGTAGCGTAGCCCTGATACATATACCGCCCGCACCCCACGCTAACTGCGAAGAATGATCGGTATCGATCTGTTTTGTGGCGCAGGTGGGCTTTCGGCCGGCGCGGTGGCAGCGGGGATCAGAATCGCAGTCGCCGTGGAATCCGACCAGCACGCTGTCGCAACCTATCGCACAAATCATCCTGGCGTCAAAGTATTGCAGCAGGACATTCGGTCCCTGCCAGATCTTCCGCCAATAAGTTCGACGCAGCCGACAGTCATATTTGGTGGCCCCCCTTGCCAAGGCTTTTCAACATCCAATCAGCGAACCAGAAACGCTGAGAACCCTCACAATCTGCTGTATATCGATTTTCTTCGCCACGTCCGTTCCGTAAATCCGTCATTCGTGGTGTTTGAGAATGTAAAGGGTTTCATTGAAACGGAAAGGGGCTTCTTTTTTTCTGCCGTAGTGCGCGAACTTGAGAGACTAGGATATCGTGTCGAACATGCGGTACTGAATGCGACAGACTTCAGCGTGCCGCAACGGCGCTCCCGCCTCTTTATCGTGGGTTCGCGCGCTGATGGGCAGTTGTTTCCCAAACCCACGACTGACCGCCCCACAACCGTCGCGGATGCCATCAGCGATCTGCCCGACCTCCCGAACGGAGCCGCCATTCCGCAAACCCGCTACGGCACGAAACCCAAGTCAGATTACTCGCGTCTCCTCCGGGGTGATTGCGAAACTTGCACTAACAACTACGTTACCAAGAACGCCGACTATGTCGTAGAGCGCTATTCCTTTATCCCTCCGGGCGGCAACTGGCGGTGCATTCCGGAGCACCTCATGTCAAACTACTCTGACCGAGCCCGCTGCCACGACGGCATTTATCACCGCCTTTCGTGGGGTCATCCTTCGATTGTGATTGGAAATTATCGCAAGAATATGCTTGTACACCCATCAGCCAATCGCGGCCTTTCTGTTCGAGAAGCCGCACGCCTTCAATCGTTCGCTGATTCCTACTTTTTTACGGGAAGCATAGGCTTCCAGCAACAGCAAGTTGCAAACGCAGTCCCGCCGTTACTAGGTAAGGCCGTTTTCCGGCAACTAGGCAATTGTTCCTAATAAGTCAATAAGCAGAGTGTAGCCACAATGCCAGATTCTCCCTTTGAGGCCCGAATGTGCGAACTTCTACACGGGGAGCATCCGACCCGACACGATGAGCTGATGACTAACTATAGGGACGCTAGAAATTATCTGCTCAGGCACGTCTACGAGGAGATTCGAGCAAGCGAACCAAACCTAACCGATCATGGTCCGCGCCACATCCGAGACGTACAGCGGAATGCACTAAAGCTCCTTCCAGATCGCACGACGGGAACCGACGGCCTTTCTGCACTAGAGATGTATTGCCTCGGCATGTGTATCCTGTTCCACGATACGGGCAACATCACCGGGCGGGAGGGTCACGAACAGAATATTGGAGGCATCTTTGATGCTGCACGCGGCACAGAAGCCTCAACGAGAAGGGAAAAGACGTTAGTAACGCGGGCCTGTAACGCGCACACGGGGTATGCTAGCGACGGGTCGCGCGATACACTTAGAGAACTTTCAAGGGAAGAACCGTTCGAGGGCGAACGGATTCGGTTCCGTGAAATCGCTGCAATCCTGCGCTTTGCGGACGAGCTTGCGGAGGGTCCGCATCGAACATCTGATTATCGGCGGCAAACCGATCATTACGAGTCCTCGTCACGAGTACACCACGAATACGCTTCAATTACACACGCGCTAATAGACCGCCACCACGAGCGCATAGTTCTTGCTTATGAGATACGCGTGGACCAATCGCCAGAAGGCCGCGACCAAGAGGAGTGGTTGATAGAGCTGATGGAATACACCTTGGGGCGGATCAGAAAACTCGATCAAGAGCGCCGTTACGCTACCTACTATGCCCCGCTTCTTGAGCCTTTCAAGGCAACGGATGTATCGTTCAATTTCCACTGTGGAGAACAGGTCATGGATGTGGATCTTCCCGCACTACGTCTTCATGACTTCACAGTGCCCGGCACCGAAGCAAAGCCCTTAGACGTCAAATACCCAGAGTTGTCACCTTCCACCCTTGTTCCTGGCCTGATCCGGGAATGCCAAGAGACTAAAGCGGAAGAATAACAATGACTCGCAACAATCCTTTCCAATTCGAAGCTGCCAACAATCTGAGCGCCGAAATGGTTGCGGACTTTTTTGTTGACGACTTCAACTACTCTCGATTCCTTCAATCTCGAAGAAACGTCTTCTTGGTTGGCGAGCGTGGCAGCGGCAAGACAATGGCGCTTCTCTATAACAGTTCCCGTATTCAAAAGCTCATCGCAACAAGAAAGGATAAGCAATCTTCTTCTGAAGTTATTGGCATCTATGTGCCATGCAATACCCCGCTGACTTACAAGCCGGAGTTTGAGTTACTTGGCAAGTTCTTAGCCGGGATTTTATCCGAGCATCTATTCGTGCTCTCCATCGCGCACGCAATTGTCACGACGCTGTCTGATTATCCAAGTGCACTGGCGGACGTTGACCAAGCTCGCCTCCGATCCGAAGCATCGACAATATTGGCTACAGATCTATCTACAGAGACACCGTTCTTTGATTCAATCCGATTGTTCTTGGAAGGTCAGATTCGTGATACGCAACGAACTGCCCTTTCTAGGGAACTTGGCGAATATCATGAAGACACTTTCTCATTTGCATCCCTTGTGATGCCTCTGTTAGGCCTATTCAGTCGCAACATACCTGCACTCAAGGAATCACACTACAGTCTGCTCATTGATGATGCACATGCCCTCAACAAGTACCAGCGGCGTGCTCTCAACTCGTGGGTGGCGTTCCGAGATCACTCACTCTTCAGCTTCAAGATTGCAACCACACAAGTGGCGCTGAACGCAGGTCGACCTGACCCGGGAGGATCAATCCTAGAGGGTCACGACTACACAAGAATTGACCTAGAACGGCCGTTGCATAATCCGCGCACAGGCTTCTACAAGTTAGCAGAGCAAATCATCACCCGCCGCCTTAGAAAAATTGGTATAGAAGCCTCGCCACAGCAGTTTTTCCCAGTCCACGAGCAAATGCGAAACGACCTTGCACGCGCCGAGGCTAAGGTAGAAGAAATCGCGGTGGAAAAGTACGGAGCAGAGAAAAAGAAAGCGATTACAGACTACGTCTATAAATACGCTAGGGCCCACTATTTCCGAGAGAGGGATCCAAAGGCAAACCGCCCAGCGTATTCTGGCTTTGAAACGCTCGTGTACATTTCTACCGGTGTGGTACGCAATCTGTTGGAACCGTGTTACTGGATGTATGAACAAGCCCGATCTACAGCGAATTCCGAAGAGTCAGATGTACTTGTTACGGTAATTGATCCTTCCATTCAAAGGCAGGTTATTCTGGAAAAAAGTGAGCAAGCTTGGCGCAGGCTTAAGGAGCAATTGCCTAGCGACATAGAGGACTGCTCAAACGAGCAAGGCACACAAGCGTATCAGTTGTTTGATGCTCTGGCAGTCCATTTGCGTCAGCGGCTATTGGGGCCAGGCTCCGAGCCAAATGCAACCTCATTTACGATATCGAAACGGGACAGCGATGCAATGCAGCGCTTAGCGCCACTCCTTAGAATTCTCCAGGCCGCCCAGATGCTTTATGTACGGTCCGGCCCCTCCAAGGACGAAGGACGCAGGGAAGAATACTATGTTCCAAACCGCATATTGTGGCCAATTCGGGGGTTGGACCCGCACGGCCAGCACGCACGAGTGTCGCTGCCTTCGGATGAGCTGTGGGCGGCTGCTCAGAGCGGCAAGTTGCCTGTTCCGAGATGGCTTAGCGGTAAAGAGGCCGGAGCAGGCACTCGACAAGCGGATCTATTAGCGGATGAGTAATTCAGACCACATGCTAGTCGCATTTGCGAGCTGGGAAGACCGATTTGCTAGAGGTCTGATCGATGACTTGGATGCGTTCCCCTGCAGCGAAGCGCTTGTCTTTTATTTCAACAATTATGCGCCACGAACCGAGGACGCGCGCTCTACCGTCAGAGCCCTGTGCAGCAAGAGAGGTGTCGGGTATCGTGAAGTCGAATTGAGTCCAGATTCGCCCTCCAAGAACCTAGAAGCGATGAACTCGATCATAGGCGGGCTAGACTCGGATACACCGATCATCGTTGATATTTCGACAATGCCTAGGGAGGTTATCTGGCACATCTTCTGGCTTTGTGAAGGTAAGTCCACTCCACTAAAGTATCGATACCATAGCCCGAAGAGTTACTCGCAAGAATGGCTTAGCCGAAACTTCGGACGCCCACGGTTAGTCCAAAAACTGTCCGGGATAGCTCTATCCGGACGGCAAACGGCCCTAGTCTTGGCAGTGGGCTACGATGTCCAACGTGTACGGCAGCTAGTCCGCTTCTTTGAACCAGCCACGCTTTTGATTGGATTGCAGGAAGATTCACAATTCGATGACAACGCAAACATCATGGAGCAATACGAGAGGGAATTTAAAGTCACAAGAGGCCGTTCGGTTTTTCGAATGGACGCGTTTGCCGAAGATCACGGTCTTGATCGTATTTTGGAGCAACTGCGGGGGTTAGAGGAAGAGCACAATATCATCCTGGGCTCGCTAGGGCCGAAACTATCTGCAGTCTCCCTCTATCGCATACAGAGGAAAAAGCCGGAAATGGGTCTGGCCTATGCGCCGGCACGTGAGTTCAATGACCAGTATTCCAATGGAATTGGTGCTTGTTTCGAAGGTATTATTGCGTCGGGATAACTTTAGCGCAGTTTATTCTCCACAGCCCCATTTGAGCCGCAATATCTCTCTGATCTAACCCTTTTGCGTGAGTATGCTCCCCTTCGGTTTCTGCCGAAACCGGACAACCGCGCGACTTGCTGCCGGAACGCCTTTAGTAGCCGATTCGAGGACCTTCACAATCTCCGGCGGCAATCGGCAACTCTTCTTCGACCAAGATGCCGTTTGCAGACTACCGAACGTCGCTTTCTATCCTTGTCTCGATCTGAACGCGATCCTTGAGCAGCAAGACGCACTATTATTGGCCGGGCAAGAGTTGCGAACGCTAGACAGGATCTAGTGCGAAGAAGGCTCTTTGCTTAAATCAATGCCCGTTCCAGACTTGTTTCCAAGCGAAATCAGTCCAGGAACCAATGCCATTGCAAGGTGGGATACCTTGTGGTCGAATACCGCGTCGTGCTTGGGAATTTTGACGGACACGGATTCTAATTCGGAGTTCCAGCCACATGGAGAGATCATTTGGTCGTCAGATTCCGATGACACAGACCTTGAGGATGTCAATCAGACTCTTAAGAGCAAAGACGCAGGCAGTGCTACTAGCTTCAGGCGCCTAGTGAGGGCGCAAAGGAAATACTATGAGCCGTTCCGGTACATTCCAAGTTCGACTGTTCTATAGCTATAGCCACAAGGACGATGCACATCAAGTAGAGATGGAGAAGGCTCTGGCTCGGCTCAAACAGGAAGGGGTTCTTAGCGATTGGAGCGACAAGAAAATTCCCCCTGGGCAGCGCATTTCGGCGGCAACCAAAAAGGCAATTCAAGAATCCAACATCGTAGCCTTCCTCGTAAGTCAAGACTTCATCGCATCAGAGGCCTGCCGGGAAGAATGGGAACTAGCGGGGGAACTTCCTTCCGTGGAACGCGTGCCGATTATTCTGTCACATTGCGCATGGAGAGATATGGGAGAAATGGCCGAACTAAAGGCTCTTCCGAACGACGGCAATCCTATCTGTTCCTATCGCAATCCGGACGAAGCGTGGCAAGAAATCTATGTGGGTTTGAGAGCACTGATCGAGGAGATAAGGACGACATTCACAATAAAGGAGCAATTTAGGGAAAAAATGGAAAACACAGATTTCCTGTCACAAAATCAAATCAGCCTGCAGGATTTTTTTGTGTTCCCCGTTCTGGGGTCGTACTCTGACGCCATTCAGGAAGACCCGATAGAAGCAATAATACCTAGTGAAGACGCGCTTTTAGAGCATGACTATTTGCTGCTACATGGAGAAAGATTGAGTGGCAAGACCGCGCTGTGTCGTTACTTATTTCTCCGGTTTATTGACCAGAAAGTCCCGGCTCTTTATCTGGACCTCGAAAGTGTGAGAGCAAAGACAGCACGAGAGCAGGTATTTGAAGAGGCCTACCAAGGCCAATCCAATGGCGACTATTCCATGTGGAAGAAGCAAAGGGACAAAGTGATTATTCTTGACAATCTCTCAAGTGATACAAGAAGTCATGTTGACGTCGCTATGGAACATTTTGATTGTGTAATTGTTGCTGTGCAGACAGATATATTCGATGCGTTTTACAGAGATGACGAACATCTCGCGAAGTTCCAAGTGGTCAAGATTCTCCCGCTTACACATGTTGCGCAGGAGAAGCTGATAAGAAGGAGGATTGAATTAACTGGTCAACCTGATTCGGCGACGCACGGCTATATCGATAGTGTTGAGAATCGAGTCAATGAAATCATCATCAACAACAAAATTCTCCCAAGGTATCCATTCTACGTATTGTCAATCCTGCAAACTTATGAAGGGTTCATGCCTAGTGATCTCGCAATTAGTTCGTACGGGCATTGCTACTACATACTGATTATCGCCCATCTAGTAAAGTCGGGTATTGCAAGAACTGATGACGAAATCAATCCCTGTTTTAATTTTGCGGAGCAATTGGCATTCAAGCTATTTACTGAAAGTCCGTCATTGCACGCGATAGACAAAGAGACATTCGAGAATTTCAAGACTGACTACGGCAAAACCTTTTTGCCGATTAAGACTTCAATGTTGCAGCGAATCTTGCATCCAGACTATGGAATCGTCACCGACAGGAACGATTACAGATTCCGGAATCCCTACATGTATTACTTCTTCTTGGGTAAGTTCCTAGCACGGAACGCAAAAGAGTTTGCAGAAGTTATCGGCGAAATGATTGAGAAGAGCTATCTTCCATCTAATCGCTTGGCCTTAATTTTCGGGGCTTACCCACCTAACTACACAAAATGACCTAAATAACAAAGTGACCGATAGAACAGGCCAAAACACGGAGATAGGAAAACCTCCAAAAACACCTGCCCTATCGGTCAATTGAAATTATACTGAAAGCGCCCCTGATGGGATTCGAACCCATAACCTCCGTGTAAGTCATTCAGGCGCTCTATCCTTTGAGCTACAGGGGCATTTTCATTCTACCTCTGTCCTAAGATCCACCTAACTACACAAATTCCCAAACAATCCCCTAATGCCCTAATTTCTTCAACCTATCCGATATTTCCCTCAGCAACTTTATTGCCGTCTTAAAAAGTTCCTCGAGTCCAGGATCCTTGATTCCCTTAAGTTCGGCCGAAACTGCCTCAAGTTCCCTATTTTCTTCATTCATTTGTTCCTGTTCCTCGGCATATATTCTTTCCGCTTCCATTATTTTTCCTGATTCCTTTTCCAATCTTTCTAATTCGTCCGCGAGCAACTTTGAAGGTGCTGTCGGCAAAGATTCCTTACTCATATTTAGTCTCCTATCCTCAAATACCCATCGTACAGTTCAAGCACGTATTTCCGATAATCCCTCAATTGCCCCAGCAGTTGTTGAATCAGTTCGATACATTCATCCGAGTCCAGGTCGAATAATGCCGCGTCCAACATATCCTTATGGACTTTGGTAATACTTTCCAGCGCATTGACTCGGACCTCGATTGCTTCCTTGATTATGATTTCGGGATCATTCTCGCCGCCAGTAACGGCGGTGTTTTCGTTGGTCTGTAATTTATTCATAACTATCTCCTTTTCTACACGCGCCTAAGGCGCATCGTATCCTGCCTCCTCCGCCTGATCTCGGGCTTTCTCCATCAACCTCGGATAGGCCCGTTTAGCATTCTCCAAATTCCGAGTGTTTCGGTCGTATTGCGAGTTATCCAGCCCCGCCGATTCTCTGAAATCCCTTTCCTCATTGACCGCCTTTTCCCATTCCTCAAAATTACTCACCATAAGGGTGCCCACCCACCAAGTATTGGCTCTTACGTCGGCTGCCCAATGACCTGCTCCTCCGTCGTTTACTAATAGAGCAAACGCGAGGTGGGATCTTTCGTAGGATTCCCGTGATTGGACTACTTGCGAGGCATACCAACTAGCTTCCTCCTTGCGTTTGCGTATAGCTTTCTCCCTGAGCCTAGCTTCCTCCCTGAGTCCAGCTTCCTCCTCGTGTCGTCTAACGAATTTCACTTTCCAATCCGCTAAGTTTGTCTCGATCCACGTCGGATCATTGGCCACTAGATCGAGACACGCCATATATTTCTTCGTTGACCGACCGAGATCCTCGCAATCCTCCATATACTCACTTAATTCCTGTCCTGTCGTGGTCGCCGAAATAATGATTCCGAGCAGCGCCAGATATCGCAGTAATTTCATAATCCATTCCTCTTTCGTTTCGCAAAACCCGTACAAGGTGTCGGGCCATTGCGACATCAAAGAGAAATGACGTTCCTGCCTATTCGCCAGGACTTTGAGGAGCTACCTCAGTCGGGCTATGGGCTGTTGTATTCAGCAGGTAACCCGACTTAACGGATTCTCTCTGATGCCGCACTTCGGGTTATATCGCTTTAGGGCGTTTTCGTCAAGAAAGATTGGTTCGATTCGACCGACCGTCCACTCCTGACACCAAATCCTTGTATTTGATTCGA
>VYFM01000671.1 GCA_009842375.1 Candidatus Poribacteria bacterium
CAGGGTCATTTTCTATTATGAGTGCAGCTCACTTACAAAATAGAAATTTCATTGGATTTGATCTCATCGGATAGGTAAGGAAACATTCAATATTAATGACAATTAATGATGCATATTGGTGTTTGTAAAATCAAATTATATTTACCAGAGAGTCAGTCCCTTAAGGAAAAACGCAGGATTCTCAAAAGTTTAATCGCACGACTCAAAAACCGATTTAACATCGCTGTTGCCGAAATTGAAGCACTTGATATGCATCAATCTGCCGTTATAGGTACAGTTTCTATAGCAAATGAAGTAAAATTTGTGAATCAAGTTCTGTCACAAAGCATTAAATTCATTGAAGGGAATTCATCAGTAGTTTTGGTTGACTATGAAACAGAATTTTTCTTTTAACACTCTTCCCATCAAATCCGCATGCTTTAGTTTGCGGGATGTAGACGGGTAAACACCTTGATATTGAGAAAGCAATATGAGATAATATGGATACCTCTTCAGCGGTGGATATTATATGAGTATTTGGGACATCACTAAAAATGGGAAAAGGGTTCTTTACCGGAAAGGTTCATCATGAGAAAGACCTATAAATATAAGATACAAAGCCAAAAGAACACTATCAAGTTAGGCAATATGCTTGACGATATGCATGCTATCCATGTGCATATCATGCGATTGCAAAAAAGATATTACCGTGTCTTTGGTAAAAACATATCTGCTTATAGGATGAATGCTCATGTTGCGAAGTTGAAAAATCGGACGAAACTGCATTGGAAACACCTGCCGAGTCAAGTTGTTCAAGATGTTGTGTTACGTATGGGCAAAGCTTATGATGCGTTTTTCAGAAATATAGAAGCACGTCAAGCAGGGCAAACGACCCAGAAAGTCGGTAAACCTCATATCAAGCCACAACATAAATATAACTCCATGACTTTTACACAGGCGGGCTATAAACTTGAAGGGAACCGTATCAAGATCAACTGTATAGATACATGGTTCTCTTTCCATAAACATCGTGAAATTTCGGGTGGTATCAAAACAATTACCATCAAGCGTGACAGGTGTGGCGATTATTGGATATGTTTTTCTTGTGATAACGTCAATACACCGAAATCTTTTGCTAAGACAGGTGAAAGTGCTGGCTTTGATTTCGGTTTGAAAACCTTTCTCACGACTTCTGATGGTGATAAGATTGTGTCTCCGCAGTTTTTGAAAAAGTCCTTAAGTAAGTTGGGAACACTAAATAAAAGTTTGAGTCGCAAGATAAAAGGCTCTGGCAACTACTATCGTGCGAAACGTGCTTTATCTCGGCACTATAGAAAAGTCGCAAGGCAACGCGCAGATTGGCATTGGAAACTGGCTACAGACCTCTGCAGGCGTTTTGATACCTTGTGCTTTGAAACCCTCAACATAGACGGCATGAAACGCCTCTGGGGACGCAAAGTCAGTGATCTCGCTTCTATCAGTTCATTCAATCGTTGAAATTCAAGTGTGCAAAACACGCGAAAACTTTCCTCAAGATCGGACAATGGACGACGACTACAAAACCTTGTAGCCACTGCGGACATACAAACAAAACACTAACGCTTTCAGATAGGCATTGGATATGTCCTAAGTGTGATACTGAACACGATAGGGACATCAATGCGGCTATCAATATCAAACAGGCAAGCTTAGCTGCCTAAAGTGGAGCGGACGGAAGACGTAGCTCAGATCGGCAGTCTGCGAGGAAGCATAAGCCCCTACCTTTAGGTAGTGGGTACTATGACGCGGGTAACATATAATATTTGTGATACAATAAACAATTAAGTATAATAGATAGCAAATCTCCTATGCAGAAAGATCAACCATGATAGAAAATAGAAGACAAGACCGGGTGGGTGCGCTCATCCAGAGAGAATTGAGTCAGGTAATACAACGCGATGTCAAAGATCCGCGAGTCGCTTTTTGTACTGTCACATATGTTGGAGTTTCCTCTGACTTAAAATATGTTGATGTAAAAGTTAGTGTTATCGGAGGAAATGAACAGAAGGAAAATACACTCATAGGACTTAAGAATGCTGCTGGGTTTCTAAGACGAGAAATAAGTAAACGTTTGTCTCTCAAATATTCACCTGAACTTCGGTTTAGTTTAGATGATTCAGTTGACCATCTGATGAAAATTGATGGACTTCTCAAGGAAATTGATGATGAAAATGAAACTACTGAAAGTTCTGAACAAGATACTGGGTTACCATGAATAACTTCGGTGACCTTCTGACTCTTTTTGAGCGATACCAGACGTTTGCAATAACAACTCACGTTAATCCTGATGGTGATGCAATTGGTTCCGAGATAGCACTATATTTGTTCTTAAGGAAGTTAGGTAAATCCATCCGAATCTTCAACGCAGATGCGGTGCCGAAAAAATATCAGTTTCTACCACATTGGGAAAACATAGAAAATGCACAAGCTTCCACAGACTATTGTCCTGAGGCACTCGTTATTCTTGATGCAAGTTCACGTGAACGTATAGGAAAGTTTCTCAGCAAACATTTGATCCCAATACATGCTATAGTAAATATTGACCATCATATTAGTGCTAAAAATTTTGGAGATTATAACATTATTCAACCCGAGGTATCGTCAACTGCAGAAATCATTTACAAGTTTATTAAGTATACTGACATGTCTATAGATGCGGAACAGGCATTGTGTCTATATACTGGGCTCATGTTTGATACGGGTTGCTTTCGTTATAGTAATGCAACTCCAGATACACATAGAATTGCAGCCGATTTGATTGAGATTGGGAATTTTGCTCCAGATGAAGTTTACAGCAATGTTTATGAACATTTACCACTTGGAAAAATACATTTGTTGGGGAAAACACTTAGCACTTTAGAACTGACCTCTGATGGTAAGATTGCTTGGGTGGTGGTGACCCAGAAAATGTTAAACGATACAGATACAACGTTAGATGATGTTGAAGGCTTTGTCAATCAAATCCAGGCAATAGATAGTGTTGAGGTGGCAATCTGTATTTGTGAACTGCAGGATGGAAACACCAAAGTCAGTTTACGTAGTGAAGGTCTTGTTGATGTCGCTGCACTTGCAGCAGAATTCAATGGCGGTGGACATGAACGTGCCTCTGGATGTCGTATAAACCTTCAGCCTGCTTCAGCAATAAAAAAGCTTGTAGAAAGTGCAGAACGTAGGATCAACGAAATTGGTTAATATAACCTAAGTTGCCACTTATGTAGCACAAACTTTTAGTTTGTGCATCAGA
>VYFM01000614.1 GCA_009842375.1 Candidatus Poribacteria bacterium
GATGTATGCTATCAGACGCGAAAAAAATAAAATGACAGTATATGAAGCAAATTATCCTGATCACTGGAATTTTGAAGAGAACCTCGTTGCACGTAAGCAACAAAGCGGCAGGAGGTGGGTACTCTATGACCAACCGAATAGACAAAATTATACCTTCATCAAAGACAAAGATCTTCTCGCTATCCACATAGGAGGACAGCCTGGAACTGCTTCCAACGCTTCATCAGAACCCGTAGTCGACATTGTTGTAATGTTAGACTACAGTCGAAGTATGGGAGGAAAATCCCAAGCAATTATGCTCGGATTAAGCACACTCATTGGTAGGTTATCTATTTTTCCATTGAAATACCGAGTAGGATTAATCCGTTTCGCAGAAGCAAAAGATGCAATTAAAGCAGTTGATGGTGAAATTGTCAGCCAGATGCCACTCAATGAGGTAGTTATCGAACAACTCTTGCAAGATCCATTTGGTGGAGATGAACATCTGACAAACGCAATCGTGGATGGGTTACCAAAAATAAGATTTAGTCCTTACGCTAAGCGATTCCTACTCATCCTGACTGATGAACCCACAAAAGGCAAATACTCTGCAGAACAAGCACTAAATCTAATCAAATCCTACGGGATTAAGGTATATGTGATAGGACATCCAGATCCTGATGATTTACAAACAAAACTTGCAGATCAAACAAGAGGACTGTTCTATACAATGCCTAATCATTTAGAAAAAGACTATCCGAACCAATAAATTGATGAAAGAAGGTTCTATATTAATGACCACTTCAACGAGTTCACAACAACATAGGGAAATAGCAGCTGAACAAGGACCTATCTCAGTTGCAATAGTAACAGTAAGTGATTCACGCACTCCAGAAACTGACACAAACGCAGTGTTTCTACGCGAACAACTTGAATCAGATGGAAACAGTGTAATCGCATATCAAATTATCAAAGACGAACCCGACCAAGTATCAGATGTTTTAGACAAAATGGCTGAGACTGATGCACAGGTGATAATATTCAACGGAGGTACAGGTATTGCGCCGCGGGACACTACCTTTGATGTTCTCAATCGCAAATTAGAAAAGACATTACCCGGTTTTGGTGAATTATTCAGAATGTTCAGTTATGATCAAGTCGGTGCAGCTGCAATGTTATCACGCGCAACAGCAGGAGTCTATAGAGGAAAAGTAGTTGTTTCCACGCCAGGATCAAATGCCGCTGTCAGGTTAGCATGGGAAAAACTCATCGGTCCTGAACTTGAACATTTGGCTTGGGAAGTTGGACGTTGATCTATACAGTTCTACAACATCTCGCGTGTAAAGGTATATACACCTCTCAACCATGAGACATAATAGATACCATTGGCATAACAGAAATATAGCACTTTCAATCCAACAACACAAATCAAGCAAAGGGAAAGAATCGTAACTAAACTATAATCCAACTTACCCATCTGTGATGTCCGTAAAGATGTCCTCTGTGTTGCAGTATCCGGTGAAAACCCACGACTTTCAACCGATTCACCCAAGTTTGTCGCATGACGTATATTTCCTGCCAATATAGGACGAAAACTATTTAGGACACCACGTACAGATGCAAACAGATTGAACCGTAGATAGCGAAACCCTCTTAATCTCTGTGAACGTATTACCGCAGCAGCTTCAGAGGCAATCACGGGTATAAAATGTAATGCTGTAGTCACCATAAATGCCAGTGCACCAGGAACACGCAACTGTGACAAAGCAAGAAGAAGGTCGCGCGGTTGTGTACTCCAAACAATATAACAACCGATAACAAGGGTAGTATTGAACCTTAATGATTGAATAACTCCGTGAAACAATCCCTCACGATAGACATGAATACCACCTGTCCACTTACCAATGAGCGGAAAATCAACGGGAACGAGTGTAATCAATACCGTGCGAGGAAAAGCATTATAGAATATACCTTGGCTGTATATGAGTCCCCAAGTGGTAAAGAAAAGGAAGATCAACAACAATCTAATCTGTTTTAGAGTAGGTATAGAAGATGCGACGAGAAGGAGACTTGCCAAAAAACACACCATCAAAGCGAATGGACTGTCCAGCAAAATAACAAGACACCCGCATATCATCATGATGAGTATCTTTGTACGGGATTCCAGTTTGAGATACTTCATAATCCGTTGCTACCTACTTCCGTATCAACATCTTGCGTGTTGATGTATAGTCACCCGCAGTTAGGGTATAGAGATAAATTCCGCTTGCGACACGTTCCCCCTGTGTGTTGCGACCATCCCAATATGCTGCCCGTGTCCGATGTTCATAGATGCCTGCATGTCTATGTCCCAACGTCAATGTTCGCACTAATGCACCATCAACTCCATAAATATGCAATGTCACCTCAGCAGGTTTTGCTAAGTGAAACGGTATCCATGTTTCTGGATTGAAGGGATTAGGATAATTTGCCAAGAGTGCTGTCTTTTTGGGTAATAAGGTTTCAAGCAGCTGCTCAAGCACTTCAATTCCTCTCAGGAATGTTTCATCTTTGTTAGCAAGTTGCTTCGCTTCGTCAATCCATCTCTGCAGATTCTCAGCAGTCATAGCAGCTGCGGGTGCTGTAGGTGCGTTTTCTAATGCCGCCATGACCAATGCCAAATCTTCACTATTGATGACACCATCTCCGTTAACGTCAGGATTCGGGTATGTGTCTTCGGGTGGGGTTGTGCCGATAGTTGCAGCAACTAAGACCAAGTCCATCACATCGACAACGCCATCAACATTGACATCTTCTGGGACATGGTTGTCAGGTAGAACTGCTTTCGCAGTGAAGATAATAGGTATGGTAACACCTTCAGCAGTTGCCCGAACAGTAACAGAACCAAGTTTCCATCCAAGTTGTAGGAAGGTTTGTGCTTTACCTTCAGCATTAGTGGTGGCAGTTTTATCAGTCAGTTCTCCCTCACCCTCTCTAATAGAAAAAGCAACATCCACATTTTGTCTCAGTCTGTCGTTTGCATCTCTATATTCTACAATTAGAGGGGAAGTAAGCGTCTTTCCAACGACACCTTCTTGATTATCACCTGATATTTGCTTGAGTTCTGGATGTGTGATGTGATCATACGATACATATATTCCTCTTTTTTGCATTGCCGGAATATGTATACGGATAGATTCATTGCTCAGAGGATTTCCATTTAACCTTAGATTTGCTCTACCATCTACCATAGGGTATGTTAGATTTAAATCAACCAAAGGTGACACATCTGTTATATTG
>VYFM01000246.1 GCA_009842375.1 Candidatus Poribacteria bacterium
CTATTAGATTTTAATGATAACAAAGTTATATCCAGGCTTGAAGGTCACTCAGCAGATATAACGTGTCTTGCATACTCCAATGACGGGAAGATACTTGCAAGTGGAGACGCAAACAAAGAAATAATAGTCTGGGATATAGAAAAACAGAAAGAACGTATAAGACTTAAAAGACACAGAAATACAATCAACGCATTAGCATTCGCACCAGAAGGAACACCAATATACGGAATGTGTCTTGCAAGTGGCAGCGCAGATGGCACAATACGTTTTTGGGATCCAAACATTGACAAAGAACTTGTCACCTTTGCATCAGGTCACAATCAATGGATAAAGGCAATTGCTTTTGATAAGAATGGTTCCACACTTGTCAGTGCCAACTATGATGGTACTGTTGATTATTGGAGTATGAAAAGTTATCGAGAAATAGCCTCATTTATTGAGGGTGAATGCGATTATGCAAGTGATGTTGCATTTTCCTCTGATGCTACACGATTCGCATGTCAGGGACTGAATGGATATAAGGTTATATTCAACCACGGTCGATTTGGATATACATTACAGGCAGTGGATGATAATGTACCCAATGCAGTTAAAGTTTGGTCCTTACCTACTGAGGAAGAATTAACAGGTCCTTGGAATAAAACGACCAGTGATAAACTAACTTTCTCGCAAACTAACCAGATTTTTGCTGTGCATAAATCTAATAAGATAAGCGGTTGGAATTTGGAAACTGGTAATGAGTTAATCAACATTGAAACAGAAAATACACGATCCATACAGGATATAAAGTTTTCTCCAGATGGAAAATTGCTTGCTTTGCATGGTTCCGAATATAAGTTAATAGTTTGGAATTTAATGACACCCAATCCCTCTCCAATTATTCCAAAACAGAAGTCCAATAAATATGCATTTTCACCTGATGGTAAAACTCTTGCAATACTAAGTCATGATTTCTCTAACTTTGATTCAGTGAAAATCTCATTGAGAGGAATTAATTCACTCTTAGATACCAAACCTAAAATCATAACAGCAAAACTTCAGGGATTTAAACACAGAATGATATTTTCTCCTGACAGCACCATTCTTGTTGCAACAGGAAGTAAGTACAATGAGATCATACTAATTAATGTGGATTCAAGTGAAGAGATCGCAAGACTATCGGGTCATACAGAACTGATAGAATCATTCGTATTCTCACACGACGGGAAGATGCTTGCAAGCTGCAGTCATGATGGGACAGTCTTACTATGGGATTGGGAGAAAATTACTGAATAATACTCTGTCGTACATTGTACCGTTCTATACTACTAATAAATGATGCATGCCCCGCCAGCACAGACACTGCCTGCCTTTTGTGTGACATCCCCCGCTGTACCTGATGCTTCTCCGGATTCAAATTCTGCAATAAGTGATACGGTTTTTTCTGATGGTTGTAATATGTTCAACTGTAAGGAGTCGTTTGCTGTGAAGGTTGGTGTACAACTTGAGAATACTACCGTGATAAACAGAACACTCAACAGAATCAGCATAGTAATGTTTTTGTTTGGCACGATACTATACCTCGACTTTCTGTAGGTTAACCCGATCAAGTGAAGTTATACCTAATTCAAGACTACCTGCCGAAGAGATATGATTTGCATATTTTGACATAGAGGTCAATCCCAACTCTTCACGTTTTTGGTTTACTGTCTGAAGAATCAGGACATCAAGAACAACAGGGTCTGCACTTATGAACATACCCCCAAATTGCCATGAACTTTCAGCGTGATATGTCGGACCTTTGTCATAAGATGCCAGCAACCCATCTACGATGTTTAGAACAACCTTATCCTTGAGTACTTTGTTCTCATAAATCTCGGCAATAGCGGGATTACAATATAAGGGTCTGCCATGGAATCTACGGGTGTTATCAACACTGCCGAAAGCCATGTTCTTTAGACATCCACTGATACCTGACATGTCGTGTTGTTTCAAGACAGGAACATTGATCACCACATCCACCATTTCTGTAACAATCCGTGAATAACGTGAACGAGTGCTTTCGTTTTCGCGTCTGGCAATGCTGTCTTTTTCAGTTTCATAGAAAACTTCATTATCATACCCAATATCTTCCATATCTGAAGCGAGTGTGCGTACATCTCCTTCATCGGATTTAATTGGATAACCAGCATTGAGCAAGTGTGATTCAAACCTATCCCAAATAATAATCTGCTTTCTAAGTACTCCTGCAGTAAATAAACTATCGATAATCTTGTTGACGATTGCAGAGTGTGTACTTAACTTTGGACCTGAAATAGGATTAATTTTAATACCGACAATATGGTCGGGTAGAACGAAGTCTCTCCACGCTTCTTTTGCAGTATCGCGACCGGTTAGTTTCATCATCGACTGGTCTAACATCTCACCGACAACATCTTCATTCAGTCTGTCATCCTCCCATACCTGTTTACCTAATGCTTCAACAGCTGGTGTTTGATTTGCTTTATCTTCTGGTGTGGTAAGAACCCTTCCTCCACCGATCTGTGCGAATGCAGGAAGTGTACTAAGTGCAACACCACCTATTGCACCGATGCTGGTTAGGAATTGTCGTCGGTTATATTTGTCTCGATTACGGACAGTTTCTTCACAGTCAGAGATGATGTTTTGTATAACTTCGTCGTAAGAATTCATTAGATTTTCCCTAATTCTGTCAGGATTGTTGATGTTGGCACACGCACAGCAGGAGCATCAAGAGATATCCATGCCACATTTCCCTCTTGTGAAATAATGAAAGATGCTGGTCTTGCTATGTTTTTGTTCGTTTGATCGAGGACATTGTAAGCATTAATCGCTTCTTTTTTGCTATCTGCGAGTACTGGATATGTCAGACCTTCTTTCTGCGCTGTTCCTTTTGTTAGAGATACATTTTCTGAACTGATAGCGAATAGTTCTGCCCCAGCTGCTTGTATTTTCTCATAATTTTCCTGCAACTCACCGAGTTGCGTAGTACAGAGCGTTCAGCCACCTGTGCGATAAAAGACGATGACAACCTTTTTATTCTCACCGATATAATCTGAAAGTGAATAGGTGTCACCGTTAGCATCTGGCAATTCAAAGTCTGGTGCTTTGCTGCCGATTTGCAATCCTTCACCCGGCTCCAAACTTTCTGTAAGTTTCGTCAGTGAAACTCTTTCCAATGATACTGTTTCTCCGCTAATAATGGTCACATTTTTTTCAATGGTTTCATAACCTTCAGCGGATATTTGTAACG
>VYFM01000629.1 GCA_009842375.1 Candidatus Poribacteria bacterium
GGTTATTCAGTTTTAAGAATCACCAGTTTTTGTATATTACTAAGAGTTACCTTGTAGGTCGTGTAGAGCATAAGTGCACCCCGACACGTATAGTGTTTGTCGGGTTTCGCTATCGCTCTACCCGACGGACAAATATATTCAATATATTAACGTTTGTTTAATATTTCTCCAGAATAGTCGAAAACTGAATAACCCTGGTTGTCCAATATATTCAGTTGAATTTCCAGCCAAAATCTTGTATAATATTCATGCATTTAATACATATTAGTTCTTTCTCAAATAGATATAAACATAGAACTCGGAGGTGTCCAACATGTTTTTTGGTTTGTTTGACCCAATTTATTTCGTATTTCTTGCACCTGGACTTGCCCTGTCTCTGTATGCAACATGGAAGACTAAAGCGACATTCGCGAAATATTCAAAAGTCGGTTCGCAAAAGCGGATGACAGGGGCACAAGCAGCAGCACTCATGCTGCAAAGAAATGGAATTGACGGTGTCAAAATTGAACATACAGGAGGATGGTTAAGCGATCACTACGATCCACGTAAAAAAGTGCTAAGGTTGTCCAATGATGTATATTCAAGTCATTCACTTTCTGCGATAGGTGTTGCCTGTCATGAAGCAGGACACGCTATGCAGGATGCACACGGTTATTCAATGTTAAGCCTTCGTAGTGCTCTTGTACCAGCAACTAACTTTAGTTCAGTCTTTTCGTATATTGTGATGATAGCTGGATTCCTTTTCCAGTTGAAGAACCTAATATTGTTAGGTGTAATTCTATTTTCTGTAGGTGTGGTGTTTTCATTGGTAACACTTCCTGTGGAATGGGATGCGAGTCGTCGTGCTAAAGTTGCGATGGCAGAAGTAGGTATGCTTTCACCTGATGAAAACCGTCATGCGAGTAAGGTGCTTAACGCAGCATTTTTAACCTATCTGGCTGCAGCAATAACAAGTTTACTAATGCTTCTCTACTATTTGTTCCGATTGGGACTTTTAGGTGGGGATGAGTAAAATGATGTAGATGGCGCGGTGATGAACCGCGCCCGTTTAGGATGATAGCGAATTACGTTTTGCTTTCAATTTCTACACCGGGCCACTGATCGTTCCGTTCAGTAATATCAACGGTAATCCCATCTGGGTCTTCAACTTTAAAAGCTTCTGATGGTAACTCATCTGAATTCGGGTCGTAAGGTTTAGTGCCATCCAAACCTTCCCATGTAATTTCAAAACCGAGTTCCTCACAACGTTGTGCTGCTTCGCGTAGATCTGGAACTCGGACTCCTATGTGGAGGTAATCTAACATTCCACTGACATGCTTGGGACGGTCAGGACCATTATGCTGAAACACGCGAAAATTGTGATAACCATCTGTTAGGTCATAGCATCCGTTCATTGTTGAGGCAACACTCAAACCGAGTGCATCTCTCCAGAAACGGATACTTTTTTCTAAGTTTGTTGTACGGACACCGATGTGTACGAGTGTTGTTGACATAATAGATTCTCCTTTTTATGACACGTTTTGTGTGTCTACTATATTTAGACCCATACAGTTGGTTCCCTGTCTTCTGCGCGGTGTTCAAAAAGCAATTTTACATCATCAGGGAATTGATCGAATGTTTCACCGGGAATCGTAGCAGTATTTACACCGAAGAGTTCCAAATTCAACCACCATGGGGCATATCTTACGACTACAGCGGTTCGACGACCGTCACTTGGATTTTCTGCATTAGAATGCCAAATTCGACTGTCCATGATAAGCACACTACCCGCGCTACCGGTTGCTTGCATTTCACCTGTAAGTGGGTTGCGGTCTCCGATACCATCCTCTTTACCTCTTGGATTTCTGAGGTCAACATGGGATTTTGGAACAATCCAAGTTCCACCGTTTTCAGTCGTAAAATCGGTAAGCATCCAGAGTGTTGTGATACCAATAACAGCAGATGGAAACGGTTGTGTTATATGCCATTTCTGGTTTAAGTCATAGGGAAAATCGGAGTGGTATGCACGTACCAATTTGTAGTGTGGTGGACGGATTTTGTATTCTGTTTGTGAAATACGCACCTGCGGTCCTAATAATTCACGAAGGACTGTAAGGAGTTGTTCGTTTGCCAGATGTTCAGCAAAACGTGGCATAAAGCTTATGACATTACGCGCCCATCTGCCATTATCTTTGCTAAATTGACTATAGTCTGCTTCTGAGGTTTCAACCTCTTCACGGACAGAATCAACAACGTCTGCGGGGATAACATTCTCAAGTACACACCAACCTTCTTCACGTAGCTGCGTCACATGAGGATTGGTAGTTTCTGATAAATTATCAGCAGTCATTTGGTTCTCCTTTGGAAGACTTAATTGTAGGTAATGATCTATTATAACTCAAGTTGCTACCTATAAAGTTTTAAACTATTACTGCTATTTTTATTTAGAAATGTTCATTAATTGTGATATATTGTAGCACAAACTTTTAGTTTGCGTATAAGATGCACAAACTAAAAGTTTGTGCTACATAAGTGGCAACTCACGTTATTATACTAAAATACAGTTACGTTCTTTGTTATGGTGGATTGCTACTTTAATAAGTGGGGTTAGTCGCAATATTTTGTTCAATGAACCGTTGATACCGATCTCACGTGTCGTGATAGCCCCCATAACATTGAGTTCACCTGTCCAAAATTTGTATGCGACATCTCCCGTCATTGTGAGTTCAACATCTGGAGTAACATCATCGCATCCATCACAAGAAAGGGTATATTCACCATTCGCTGCAGTTAAGGTCATCACACAATCGGGCATGGAATAGTTAAATCTAACGCATAACGTTAGGGATTCAAGTGCCTCTTGCGCTTCAGGTAATGTAGCAATTTCTTCAAATAGTTTACTAATGTAACTATGAAGTTGTTCTGATGTTTCAAATATAGCCATAGTTTGCCGTATAGCATACAATTTGACATACTCCCCACGCTAAAGCGTGGGGATTCTTCGCTCTCACATTAGATCTTTACAACCTAAATGGCGTTTCCTGATTCCGTCTCTCGTGCCACAGATTGTGGTCTTAGTTGGACTCCACAGGCGTAACTTCCGCCATGCCCTGACGTAATGTTCACCGAAACTATAGTCATTTTCTATAGCAAGCGACACAAGTGTCTGTCAAGTGAACAAATAGATTGTATCATATATGAACTTAAAAATCAAAGTGTTTTGCGGTGTCTACATCCCCGTGCTAAAGCACGAGGTTTTGACACCGAAGA
>VYFM01000054.1 GCA_009842375.1 Candidatus Poribacteria bacterium
CAAATAGAAATACTATGTTTTATACGGAGGATTTTATGTTTGATGATGTATTAAAAAGGGTAGAAGAACAGTGTAGAGAAGAAAGAATACCGATGTTGGGACCAGAAAAAGCTAAATTTGTTGCTGACTGTGTAGAGAAAGCAAAACCCTCTCTGATTGTTGAATGCGGAACGGCTATCGGCTATTCCGGATTGTGGATGTTGCGTGTCTTAAAGGATATAGGACATGGACGGTTAATTACCATAGAAATAGATGCAAACAGAGCAGAACAAGCTCGAACAAGTTTTAAAAGTGCTGGTGTTGACGATCTCGTTGATTCTCGTATTGGAGACGCACAGAAGGTATTAAAAAGCATTACAGAACCTGTTGATTTTCTATTGCTTGATAACAACTTTGATAACTATTTTCCCTGTTTTCAGGCTATTGAATCCCAATTGACAAACCCCGCAACTGTGTTAGCTGACAACGTTGGGATAGGTGCAGATGCTATGGCAGATTATCTTGAACATGTCCGGACCCACTATGAATCAGAAACGCATTGGTTTGACATTAATTTGCCGTGGGTGAAAAAAGACGCAATTGAGGTAAGTATCTATCGTCGCTAATCCAAACTGGTGAGGAGGAACTATGACATATAACTTCATAGATGTTGCTCGGTTACCTTCAGCAGATGATAACGTGGCAATCGCTACACAGAGATTAGATGCAGGAACGCAGATACATCATAATGAAAACCTGTTTTCGTTATCCCACACAGTGTTGGAAGGTCATCGATTTGCTATACAAAATATTGATGAAGATACACCGTTATTATCATGGGGTTTGCCGTTCGGTTACGCTTCACAATTAATCGCACCCGGTAATTATGTTTGCAATCAGAAGATGATAGATTCTTTATCAATACGAAATCTGGATTTTGAGTTACCAACCATCCCAAACTTTTCGGACAAGTTGGAACCTTATCTGTTAGATGGATCAACATTTAAACCGGGTAAACAGGTAGCATATCATAGTGATGAACGATGTTTTCTCGGATATAAACGCAATGGAAACCGTGACGTTGGGACGCGAAACTATATCGTTGTGATGGGAACAACCGCGCGCACTTCTGGTTTTGCAAAACGGCTTGCAGACAGATTTATGGGAAGTTCAGAGAACTTTTCTAACATAGATGGCATTGTTTCAGTAACACATACTGAAGGTGGAGAAGAGAACACACCGAATAATATAGACTTGTTGCTACGGACATTAGCAGGATTTACTGTACATCCGAATATCGGTGCTATTCTACTTGTTGACTATGGCACTGAAGCAGTCACAAATGACATGCTCAAGGATTACATGGGACGCAAGGGATATAACTTAGAGGATGTCATTCATCATTTCTTTCGTTTACAAGGCAGTTTTGATTCCAACTTAGCAAGAGGATATGAGATTATCAATGGATGGTTAGACACAGTCAATAATTTCTCACGAACGGAACAATCGTTAGAACATCTAAAGATAGCATTGCAATGTGGTGGTTCTGACGCTTTTTCAGGGGTATCAGGGAATCCATTAGCGGCTTATGTAGCAAAAGAGGTAATTCGTTATGGTGGTTGTGCTAACCTTGCTGAGACTGACGAACTCATCGGAGCAGAATCATATTTACTTCAGAACGTTAAAGACATACAAACTGCTAAGAAGTTCCTCAACACCGTTGAACAATTTAAAGAACGCGTTGGATGGCATGGACATTCTGCTGAAGGGAATCCTTCAGGCGGGAATAATTACCGAGGACTATATAATATCGCTATAAAATCTATCGGGGCAGCAATGAAACGACATCCTGATGTTTGTCTTGACCATGTCATCAAATATAGTGAATTGATGGATAAACCGGGATACTATTTTATGGATAGTCCCGGAAACGATTTAGAAAGTATTGCAGGGCAGGTTGGATCAGGTTCCAACATGATTTTCTTTGTAACTGGTAACGGATCTATTACGAATTTTCCATTTGTTCCAACGATAAAGATTGTTACAACTACAGATCGTTATGAAATGCTTGCAAAGGATATGGATGTAAATGCTGGGGCATACCTTGACGGAACACCGATGGAGCAACTCGGTGAAGAGATGCTTGATCAGACAGTAGGTGTTGCATCAGGTGAACAGTCTGTAGGAGAGAAAGCGGGACATTCCCAAGTTTCTCTATGGCGGGATTGGAAACAAACAGCTCCCACTGATCTAACTCCTTTCCTTGAAACATCCAAGGTCCTGTCTGGTGAACCACTATCGATTGATCCTGAGGATGAAGATAGAACACTAACTAATTACACATTTCGCGCTTTTCAGACTGAAAAAGGTTGTCGTAGCGATCAACTCGCGCTCATCTTACCAACAAGTCTATGTTCGGGTCAAATTGCACAGATGATTGCTCATCGTTGCAACCATGAAGGCATTGGAAGTACACAAGGTATTTCCCGCTTTGTCGCACTTGCACATACAGAAGGATGCGGTGTTTCTGGTGGACGTTCCGAAGAGATATACACTCGTACTATGATTGGACATCTGACACATCCAGCAGTAGCAATTGGATTGTTACTCGAACACGGTTGCGAAAAGACACACAACGACCATGTTCGCCATGAAATACAGAAATTGGGTATTTCTCCTGAAGATTATGGTTGGGCAAGTGTGCAGTTAGACGGTGGTATTGATAAGGTTATTGAAAGAGTGAAAAATTGGTTTGTTGATGAACTATCTAACAAGCCATCAGTACCATTAGTTGATGCAGGACTGGAACATCTATGTATAGGAATAACTTCTACTGGTGAATCAACTGATAATCTATCTCGCGAACTTATGTTTGTAGTAAACTTAATCGCATCTGCAGGCGGAACAGTAGTTGTACCTGCAAATGCAACTTTTTTATCAGAATCTCACGCTTCCGCACCAACGTTGGCTTATGGACAAAAAGTTGAAAAAAGCGGTATCCACATCATGGAAACGCCAACCTATCAACCAACAGAGACATTGACAGGGTTGGGTGCGACTGGTGTAGAGATGGCACTGGCGCATATTGTCGGAGCACCGCTGCAATCGCATGAAATGGTGCCACTGATTCAAGTTTCAACAGATTCAGATACAATTGTCCAATATGGGGAGGATTTGGATTCGACATCAGTTGATATTGATGAGATGTTAACTTTGATATTGGAGGTAGCATCCCGCAGATATACACCTAAGTTGCACGGTAAGGGAAAC
>VYFM01000020.1 GCA_009842375.1 Candidatus Poribacteria bacterium
AAGTTATTCTTTATCTGAAGTTGCATCCCTTTTGCGAATTATCACAGTACCGTTTTGTTCGCTGTGCGCGGTTGTTGTGCTATCAGGAGAATGTAATATTCTTCTTGATGATTTTCTTTGGATTTCGTTGGGTGTTGGTGTGAGTTCCTTTCCTGTTTTGGCATCCCATACGCGTGTCTTCTTCTTCCAATCTCCAGTTGCAATTATCTTTTTGCCATCCTTTGAAAATACCACGGTATAAACAGCACCTGGTCCTTTAAATATGACCCTTTTGCGTTTTCCTGTTTTTGCATTCCATAAATACAGCGATCCTTTTTCATGAGTATAACAATCTAATCCTGTAACGATTGTGTTTCCATCAGGTGAATACGTCAGTGCAGTTATATCATACTCACGATCATGAATAGCATTAAAAATCTCATCAATTAAACCGAAATGCTTGAGTGTGGCTTTACATTTGCCGGTTTGTGAATCTAATAAGAAAACTGTACTATAAGGTCTTGCAACAGCGATTGTTTTACCATCAGGAGCATAGGCTACTCTGGTAATTCTTCCGTAACCAGTAAAAGCTACGAAAGTGTTCTTTATTTTTCCAGTATTTATGTCCCACAATCGCACATTGTTATTTCCACTACCAGTGGCAATCGTTCTTCCATCGGGAGAATATGCGACGGAGTTGATATGCATATACCCTGTTAGTATGGCTTTAGTTTTGCCAGTAGCAACATCCCACAATCGCACTGTTCCATCTGAACTGGTGGAAGCAATGGACTTTCCATCTGGAGAGTAAGCAACAGATTTGATTCTATCTGTGTGACCAGTAAAAGTGGTTTTAAGTTGCATTGTTTGTGTGTCGATTATTTGCACATCACCGTTTACTGTTCCACTGACGATTGTCCTTCCATCAGGAGAGTATCCCATAGATGTTACTTTATCGTCGTTTAAAGTGTGTGAAGTTTGATGATTTCCTGTGGTAGCATCCCAAAACCGCATTGTATTGTCATAACTGACTGTAGCGATAGTCTTGCCATCTGGTGAATATGCTGCTGAGAAAACGCGTTTTGTATGTCCACTGAGTATATTTTTATGTTTTCCGGTTTTGGAATCCCACAAGTGAACCGTGTTTTCGTCCCCTACAGTGGCATAAGTTGATCCATCCGGAGAATAAACAACGAATGAATCCCATTTTGTCTGCACCCTACTTGTAGAGATATTTTCACCTGTCTTCGCGTCCCACAAACGAACCGTGCTGTCATAGTGCCATCCTCCAGTGGCAATAGTCTCTCCGTCTGGAGAATAGGCGATTGAATATACGCGCGTTCTGTTTCCTACAAGTATTGTTTTATCTTCTCCAGTAGCGACATCCCATACCTCTACTGAATGTATTCCACGTCCAGACGTATCTGTCTCCTTTCCCCAACAATTACTGGCAATTGTGTTACCATCAGGGGAAAATGCAAAAGTGTAAGGACGAACAATGTGTGGACGACTTAACAGAACTAATTCTTTGCCTGTATGTGGATCGTGAAACCAGATTCCAATTGAAGTTGAAACTGCAAGTTTACTGCCATCTGGAGAAAAGTGGATTTCACCCAGCGAACCTTTACCAAGTCGTGCTATTGCCCCTTCAGGTAAACCGATTTGTGCGTTATCTTGTGCAGTTGATGTAAAACTGAAGATTAAAACAAGAATTGCTGTGAGTATCAAGAAAAGTGAAGTTTTCATGGCTGTAAATCTCCTTATGTCATTGAAAACAGTTCATTTTCACAAACCTGTTGAATTCCTTTCTTACAGTGTTTTGTTGAAAACTGTTTTGGAATTCTTCTGAAAAAAGAAATTACTTAGTTGCCATGAAAACTCGCTCTGTGAATGCTGCATAGAAAATAAAGATAACTGCATACGGAGCAAGTCTACTACATTTTAAGGATCAATTTGCTGATAAAACTGCTTTTGTCCGTCTTTGATAGTGAAAATTACCGCACTTTTCGTGGGTTGACGGTTTTCGTTATATCTTGCTATGCTTGTAGCACCGACATAATTTTCTGTTGCAGCAAGTTGGTCGCGTATATCATCCGCTTCCAGACTACCTGCTCGTTCAATCGCTTCAAAGAGCAATTTGACCGCATCGTAACTCACAGCGACTCCACCTGTAGGTGTGGAATCATAGACGGACATGTAAGTTTCCACAAAAGCACGCGCCATCGGTTCATTCGTCTCAGGTGAAAAGTGTCCACTAAAGTAACTACCCTCAACTTCGGCATTCTCGTCGCCAAAAACGAGCTCACTATCCCAAGAATCTGCTCCAAGGAAAACTGTGGGTTCACCATCGGCATTTAACAACGGAATAGCACGTGCCTGCTGGGTTATGTTGACAATGTCTTGTGCGAAACCGGCAGTAAAAAGCACATCTGGTTTCATATCAGCGATCTGTGTTAACTGTTCTGTGAAAATGTCTGTACCGCTTTCAAAGAATTTATGTGCAACTACATTTCCACCAAGTCCGAGAAAGTTGGATGAAAAGAATTCAGATATTCCTTCAGTGTAGAGGTCACCGCTTCGTGTCAAAATTGCAGCGGTTGAAATACCGAGTTCCATTTTCGCAAATTGTGCCATTACAGCACCTTGAAAACTATCTGTGAAAGATGCCATAAAAACAAAATCACCAGCATTTGTAACATTGGGGTTCGTAGCAGTTGTCGTGACCATCGGGATCCGATGTTTTTGTGCTACAGGACCAACCACTGCAGCGTGTGAGGAACGGTTAGGTCCAATCAATGCGACAATACCCTCATCAACAATAAGCGATTCGGTGAGTTGGACAGAGACATCTAAAATCGCTTCTGAATTAATATGACCAATTAATTCAACCTGCATGCCAAATAGTCCACCTTGCTGATTTATTTCATCCACCGCTAACTGTGCACCATTGGGATAGGTAACTCGCTGTCCTGCAACGATAAAACCAATTTTTACAGTTGGTTCTGGCTTAGGGGTAAGAACTTCCTTGACGTTGTCACATCCTATGAATGTTAACACTAACAAACTCATACAAAAAATTGCAATTGATTTCTGCATATATAGTTCCTCTGTTATGGTATAGGAGTATGTCTACACCTATTTTAATGTAAAAAAATACCTTTTCTTAGATTCAGATTTCTGTTAAAATGAAAAAACTTATGGTGATGGCATCACTGCCTCGTTATCTTACATAAGTAATAGCGAGGAGTAGAATTGTCTAACACAAATG
>VYFM01000368.1 GCA_009842375.1 Candidatus Poribacteria bacterium
CATTTGAGACAGTCCTTATAAAGTGCTATAAAACCTTATATAGACTGGATTTATAGAACTTTATAAACCGAAAAAAGTCAATTTATAGATCAAAAACGACCTCTGACTTGACTGTGACTGGATTTATAGCACTTTGAGAGACGTTTTGAGACACTTTTATACCAATATGTAAATATATTTTTGTTTATGTTATAATATTAACATAGATGTCCGAAACAGAGAATTCTGAAAGTTTGTGTGTGGCGCGTCCAACTTCGCCAAAGGTAATCGCTCACAAGAATACTTGATTAACGTTCCTTGTGCGTACAACATCCTATGGAATTGGAAATAATCAATGAGGCATATAGGTTATGTGCCACAGCTAATTAGTAAAATGATGGGACTTACCCAAGGTCAAGTCGCTTACGTACCTATGTGTTTAGAATGGCTTGAAGTAAAGTTGAATGCTGTGTTAGGTTGTTATTCTATAGATGAAGAGGATACCTGAACATCATGAAAAAAATATTGGTTTTTATACTTATGTCCATTTTTTCTTCACTTCCTATACTTTTAGGACAAAACGTAGCGGCAGACATTGCGAAATGGCATCTACCAAAGGGTGCGGTTGCACGTCTGGGCAAAGGTTTCATAAACGATATAGCATATTCACCGGATGGAAAACATCTGGCAGTCGTTAGTGACATAGGCGTTTGGATATACGATGCGCAAAACGGCACCGAACAAGCACTACTTCCAGCTGCACCGGGGAAAGCAGTCAGTCGTGTTGTTTTTAGTCCAAATGGACACATCCTCGCAGTAATCGGAGATATGTGGAAAATACAACTATGGGATTACCGATCACAGACATTGAAAGGCTCACTCGTAGGACGCAGCTACAGTCCCACAGGTGTTGTTTTTAGTCCTGATGGAAGGACAATTGCAATTATGGATATTGATCAGACGACACAATTATGGGATGTGAAGACAATGAAGTTCAAGTGCACACTTGAAGGTAGCACTGATGCCGTCGCAAATGAAGGTATGGAATATTTCAGTGTTGCTTACAGTCCTGATGGAAACGTGTTCGCTATTGGATCTGAAGACGGAACTATCCGACTTTGGGATACGACGACAGGGAAACTTAAGCACACACTCATTGGAAACATCACATCGGTAGGAAGTTTCTGCTTTAGTCCTGACGGAAAGACAATCGCTACGCGAAGCTTCACAGGTTCAGTGTGGCTATGGGATACAACAACAGGGAGACATAAAATCACCCTTGAATATGCTGTGAGTGGAGAAAACATAGCATATAGCCCAGATGGAGAGACAATCGCTGTAATCGTGTCCGGCACCATTCTCCTATTGGATGCGACAACAGGAGAACAAAAAAGCAATTTTGAAATCGGTGTGGAAAAACTTTTTTCATTTAGTCCCGATGGCACGATAATTGCCGCGGTAAAAGAAAACGGTATAGTGCAGGTTTGGGATACGAAAGGAGGTATCCCCCTCAAATATGGATTTGAAGAAGAAACACGAGTGGAACTGGAAGTGCCCATAGCAACAGGTAAACATAAATACACGTTTGAATGTGCTGACTCGGTGGGAGGTATTGTGTTTAGTCCTGATGGAGGGACACTGACTACGGTGAATGCGAATAACACAGTGCAGGTATGGAATACAAAAACAGGAGAACTCAAATACACACTTGAACATACCAGTTCTGTTATAGGCGTTTCGTTCAGCAAATTTTCCAATTTTAACGAGGGTTCAAAAAAAGATAGCACTTTGATTACAGTGCATAGTGATAAGACTGTTCGGCAATGGAATACCAAAACACATGTATGCCAACGCACTTTTAGCCTTACAAAACATACAGATGCTATTCACAGTGTCGCCTTTAGTCCTGATGGAAGGACGCTTGCTACAGCAAGTTTCGATGGGCATTATCTACTCTGGGAAATCCCATCGGGATTATTTAAAGAGACGTTAGCTGAGGATAGCTCTGTTTCTAAGAACGACTTCGTCGGATCATTTAGTCCTGATGGAGATAAGTTCGCTCTGGGTGTAGGAGGGTCTGTGGAGATTTTTGAGTTAGCCCCCGCAAAAGTCAAAAAAATAATCAATAATGGCATGGAGCATAGGCAGGGATGGATCCGAGGAATAGCATATAGCCCAAAGGGAGATATAATCGCTACAGGAACAGATAGTGATCTAATATTGTGGGATACGATAATAGGAACACCCATGAATACACACGACTGCGAATTTCTAATAAGAAATTTAGCCTTTAGTCCCGATGGAAGGACAATTGCTATAAGTACGAGCAACGATACACTCTTATGGGATATCCAAACATGGACACTCAAGCACACACTTGATGGAAACAGTATTGTCGCCTTTAGTCCCGATGGAAGGACAATTGCTACAAGTTACAGTTGGAAAGGAACGGTACAACTCTGGGATACTAAAACCGGAGCACACAAAGATAGGCTCATAGGACACGGTTCGGGGGTAAAAAGTATCGCATATAGTCCTGATGGAAAGATAATCGCTACAGCAGGCGAAGATGGGACAGTGTTCTTATGGAGCTTGGCTTCACATGACTTGAACACGAAATAAGTAGGTTAAACTGTGAAAAACATTGCAATAAGTAGTTTAGACTTAAGAAATATTTGAAATGCATGAAAATCGAATGGATTGGTTAGTTAAACACTACCTATAACATTTTTGGCGTATGAGTTGTGCAGTAAATGCTGATTCGGAGCCTACTTACATTTTTATTGCACATATATTGTATGTTTGCTACAATATATGTTGACGTTGGAAATGCACGGAGTGCGCGTGGATTACGTCAGGGTTGCTACCTAATCTTATTAGGTGCGCCGCAGGTGCCTGAACACCCGCGACGCGTAGCACTGCCATAGGAATAGTATGACAGCGCTGGTTTCTATTATATCAGAATGCCTTGCTTTCTGGTAGTTTAAAGTGGAAACCAGCTCCCTATAGGGCGAGTTGCCTATAAATCTTCTCTTTTGTTGACAAGCCTGTCAACGTTCCCTGTAGACTGTCACAAACAATATGTATATACACAACCCTGGTGTTATTTTATGCAGTCTATAGGTGGGATACACCCATAAATGAACAAAAATTTGTTGTTACCGATAAACCACTTTTTCAGATAATCATGGATTACAATTTCAAACTTGGAAGTTCGTGAACCACAAAGTTAACATCTGATAAACATTGATGGATAGTTATAGCAT
>VYFM01000343.1 GCA_009842375.1 Candidatus Poribacteria bacterium
TTGTCCGTTATGTTTCCGATGCAGGTTTATCAAATGTCCCAATAATTTCAAAGTTTACTATAAATAACCCTGACCACCACTCCCAAAATTTGACAATTCGGACGTTTTATGTTATAATTATAGATTGAAAAGTCCGCATTTATATGGAGAAATACCTTGCCGACTCCTGAGAGTCAATGTCTTAGCCCCACAGAAAAACAGATCAGCATAGCACCATCGGTTATGTGTGCAGATCTCTGTAATTTAGAGACAGAAATTCGGGAGTTGGAAGCAGCAGGGATTAATCTACTTCATTTTGACTTGATGGACGCACACTTCGTGCCAAACATGCCTATTGGGTTAGCACTCATTGAACAACTACGTGATAAAACAGAATGCGCTTTTGACATTCACCTGATGGTGGAGAACAACGATTTTTTTGTGTCGGCAGTTGCCAACATTGGAGTTCAACAAATCGCTATTCATGTTGAATCTGCTACACATCTGGATAGAACTTTGTCTGTAATTCAAGGACATGGTATAAAAGCGGGTGTTGCTTTGAATCCAGCGACCCCGCTTTCCGCGATAGAGTATGTTCTTGATCGGCTTGATTTCGTGCTGATTATGACGGTGAATCCGGGGTTTGCTGGTCAGAAATTAGTGCCAGCGACACTGCGAAAAATATCAGAATGCCGTGATTATTTAAACAAACGTGATGTGAATCTGCCGATTGAAGTTGACGGTAATGTAAGTTTTGAAAATATACCTAAGATGGTGGGAGCAGGTGCGGATATTTTAGTCGGTGGCACCAGTAGCGTTTTCAACAAAGCAGGTACCCGTGTTGAAAATATCAGACAGATTCATCAAGCTATTTCACTTGGACTTGTAGAAAGAGGAAGTGATGGATAACGGTTTGATGGATGCTCTTGTGCTGCACGGTGTTGGAGATTTACGGTTTGCACAGGTGCCTATCCCGACCGTCTCTGAAGGACAAGTCAGGGTTCGAATCGGTTTTTGTGGAGTTTGTGGTTCTGACATCCTAAGGATATTCTCTAAAGGCACATACAGTTTTCCTACAGTCTGTGGACACGAATTCGCTGGAACAATAGTAGAATGTGGAAAAGGAGTTGATGAATTTAGACCGGGAGATAATGTAGTTGTTTTTCCGTTGATATGGTGTGGAAAGTGTGCGGCATGTGAGAGTGGAAAATATGTCCAATGCAACGACTATGACTATCTCGGTTCGCGAAGTGATGGTGCGTTTGCAGAATATGTTGTTGCACCGAAAGAAAATATTATACGTGTGCCCGATGGTGTAACATTGGAAGAAGCAGCACAGACAGAACCTGCTGCTGTCGCACTCCATGCAATACGACGGGTAAAAGAATCCCTTGTTGGGAAAACAGTTGCTATTTTCGGTGCTGGTCCGATTGGGTTAATGGTGGCACAGTGGGCAAGAATAATTGGTGCAGCACAGGTGCTGTTGTTTGATATTGTTCCTGAAAAACTAAAATTAGCACAACGTTTGGGGTTTGAATGCGTCTTTAACAGTGCAATAGAAGATCCTGTTGAAGTAACGAATACACAGACTGATGGAAATGGTGCACATGTCTGTATTGAAGCAGCGGGAGTTCCAGAAACCTACCTCTATGCGTTGGAGAGTGTTCGACGGGGTGGTAGCGTTGTTTTACTTGGAAATCCTGTTGCCGATGTGACGCTTCCTGCATCTCTTATCTCCCAATTGATGCGGCGTGAAGTAAGCATTTTGGGAACGTGGAATTCTGATTATAGTGTATCTGGTAACGACGACGATTGGCGTACAGTGCTACAAGCTATGGCTTCTGGTACATTAGACCTATTTCCACTGATAACACACAAGGTTCCATTGGTAGATGGTACAGATGTTCTAAACATGATGAAGGTCAAAAGTGAATTTTATGCGAAAGTGCTCATACATCCATCGTAATAAATTAATAGGGTTTCGCACCCATAGATAACAAGGTAAAATATGATAGCGGCTATACTTGAAAGCCTTGAAAAATTCAATGTGCAAGATGTTCCGGAACCTGAAATTGATAACGATTCGGCATTGATGCGAGTTGAGTCGGTCAGTATATGTGGTTCCGATGTACGAATATTTCATCATGGAAACCCCCGTGTTGAACCACCGACGATTATCGGTCATGAGAATTCAGGTGTGATAGTCAAGGTCGGAAAAAATGTAAAACGTGTTAAGGAAGGTGACCGCGTCTCAATCGGGGCGGATGTTCCGTGTGGACAATGTCATTGGTGTCGGAACGGTTATGGTAACAACTGTCATATTAATTACGCTATTGGTTACCAAATTCCCGGTGCCTTTGCCCAATACATGAAACTCCCTCGCTTGGTTCTGGAAGAAGGACCTGTTACACCATTTAGTGAAAGTCTTAGTTTTGATGAAGCTGCGCTTGCCGAACCCCTTGCATGTGCCATCAATGGACTTGAATTAGTAAATATGTCGCTTGGAAAGAGTGTCGTGATAATTGGTTTGGGACCTATCGGTTGCATGATGATTGACCTTGCTCGAGTCATGGGGGCAACGAAAGTTATCGGTATTCAACGTAGCAAACTGCGTATGGAGATTGCAAAATTCTACGAAGCGGATGTTTATATTGCCTCTGAAGAGGAGGATGTTGTGGAACGTTGTCTTGAAGAGACGGACGGTGAGGGACCGGATATTGTGGTTACGACTTGTGGTTCGGTTGAAGCACATGAACAGGGAGTCGAAATGGTCGCACACCGTGGTTATGTCAATCTGTTTGGTGGATTGCCGAAGACTACACGTCCGATGAGCGTCCTCTCCAACACAATCCATTATAAAGAATGTTTCGTTACGGGTTCTCACGGATGTGTTCCGCGCCATCACGAATTAGCTGTCAAACTTCTTGAAAAAGGTTTAGTTCGTGTCCAACCGTTAATCACACATCATTTCCCACTTGTTGAAATTGACCAAGCCTTTGAGGCTATGGAATCCCGTAAGGGAATGAAAATAATGATGCATCCTCATGCTGCATCTATGTAAGATGTGCAGCTTGGGTTTTAGATACATAATTCATCTTACAAATAATATCAGTTGCTGCGGTATTCAAACGCAAAGGTAGTGTTGAGAATCCCGCCTAACAAATACTTTACTGGTTAATAGAAAAACCTTTAATTTAGGCAATTCTAAGTTTACAAGGTTAAAGTTGAATACATAATGAGTGATTTTACTAAATAT
>VYFM01000636.1:0-2427 GCA_009842375.1 Candidatus Poribacteria bacterium
ATACAATAATTCTTCTTCCAGAGGGATTGTCAATCTCCACAAATTGGAAGGATGAAGAAAATTTTAATTTCACTCTTAGGGGAGGTTGGGATATTGAATGGAATGAAGGAGAGAAAGACATAAGAGGTTTTATCGGGGAAACAATTAAGGAAAGAAACTGTTACTACCTTCCAGCAGCTAGAAGTGGAATCATGCATAGTCATCGAGTTATATCAACTTCGTTGGTTAAGCGAACTAAAAGAGCGGGATTCGAAACTCTGCCAGAGGTTCCAACAATGTCAGGAGTAGTAGCAGACTTTATTGAAAGAATAATCCTTTACGAGGAAAAGAAATCTCTTGAAGCAGAAATGAAACACATTGCTGAAACACTGGAAAACGACATACTCACAGGACAGATACGCTTAAAACCTTCAACGAGTGGATACCCCGATTTCCGTTATGTACCACAAGGAACTAATGAAGAAATTCGTCTCAGTCAAGCTTCATCAATGGTTTCTGAACTTGCTCCTTTAGTCCTATACCTACGAGGTCTTGTACAACCGGGTGATACACTCATTATTGAAGAACCAGAAGCGCACCTACACCCCGGTGCCCAAGCGGACATGGCTGTCATCCTTGCGCGTTTAGTTCGAGCTGGTGTGAAAGTTATCATAACGACACACAGCGATTGGTTATTACAAGAGATAGGAAATCTAATACGTGCAGGGGAACTTGAGAAAGCCGGGGAGGAAGTTAGCGACTTACCGACATCTCTTCAGACAGAAGAAGTTGGGATATGGCATTTCCAAAAAAATGGAATGGTGGAGGAAATTCCTTACAATCGTATTGATGGCATTGAACCGTTAGAATATTTGGATGTCGCAGAAGATCTTTATAACCGTTCTTCACGCTTACAAAACCGACTTGAAGAATTAAAAGGTGAAAAAAAGCGTGAATCAGAGTAAGGTTCTTCGGGACCTCCGCGCACGTTTTGATGAAAGCAGTTTAGTCAATTCGTGTAGTGGAGAAGGTTGCATTGTTTACCTGGATGACATACCTACTGATCGTGTGATTGTAAATCTTGAGCATGAGTTTGATTTGCAACAAAAAACCGAAAAACGATGTGACCGGATCCTGTTCTTTATCCCTTCAACTGACAATAATCTATATGCGGTTCCAATTGAACTCAAAAGTGGAACAGCTAAAGAATCAGACGTAATTGAAAAGTTAGAGAACAGTCTGAAATTTATCGCTCAGTTTGTACCAACACCTATGCGTTCAGGAATAGTCTATACTCCAGTTTTATTCGAAGGTCGAGGTATAAAATGGACTAATCCCAGAGGAACAAAACAACTCAAAGTTAATTTCCAGGGTAAACGGCTACAAATTCTCATAGGTCGTTGTGGCAGACCACGGAATCTTGTAAGATTATTGTTTGGTTAAGTATAAGTCAAACAATGTTAGTATGACTCATTTTATATTTCAACCTGCTCAATCTGTCCTGTTTCTAACGATCGATTCGCAGCAAGGGTGACAGCAAGGGACTTTACCGCATCTTCATAAGATGATCTAACCAAACTCTGATCATTCGCTTCAACCGCTTTGATAAACTGCTCAACCTGACGGAAATAACCTGCTTCACTTCCGTTAAAATCTATACCCTCACCCCCAATTTGTCCTCGCAATCCAAGATCGTGCGTGAGTTTTAGGTAGATGTCATCGCCAACCAATTCCGTTGCGAAATGATCATGGGCACGAGCAACACATGTGCTTGTGATACTTGCGACTGCACCACTTTCGAACTTCAGATTACAAACGGTACACTCCTCAAAATCAGCAATCCCATCTGACACATCTTTGATACCGAATGCATGCACACTTTCAACATCACCGAGGAAATACCTTATAAGGTCAAAGACATGGGTCGTCTGTTCGACCATCTGTCCACGGGACACATCAAACTTTCCCCACCACGGATGACTTGCACCCATCCGCGCAAGGAATCTTCCCATTCCCATTGACAGTTTGCGATCACCAACTAACTCCTTCGCTTTATCAGTAATGTCGCTATACCGCGCCATATATCCTACTTGATTAATGACACCTGAGTCATTAATTGCTTCAGATGCAATCTGTGCAGTTGCCAAATCCTGTGCGACAGGTTTCGCAACAAAAACCGAGGCACCAGATTTGGCAGAATCAGCAACCTGTGTGGTATGAGCACCGGGTGGAATACAGGTAAAGACTACATCCAGCTTTTCCTTCTGTAGCATTTCCTGGTGATCAGTGTAGGGTGTGGCGTTTTCTTCTTCGGCAATAGCTTTCGCACGATCTGTGTTTATATCACATACAGCAGCAACTGGATTCTGGAGCTGTTTTAGACTTCTACGGTAATTACCAGCAATACCACCAACACCTATAAATGCTATTTTCAAACTGTTTCGGTTC
>VYFM01000636.1:2437-3234 GCA_009842375.1 Candidatus Poribacteria bacterium
TGATAATGATTAATCTTCTTTTGCGGAAGTAATACAAAATAACTAATGTTGAATGACTTAATTTGACATAGAAGCTATAGTTTTCCTGACTCCGTTCTCATACCTAACCTCATAATCAGAATCAGGTACTGGCAATGCTCGTATGGCTAACTCTCCAAATGTAATCAGCGGTTCAGTAAGAAGTAAGAGTTCATCAAGTGATTCTGATGGTGTTTTATCGGATGTGTCCAAAACGATTTTACGTCCTTTATGAGTAAAGAGAGATTTGTCAATCTCTTCCTCAAAAAGACTTTTTAGTTTTGGTATATCCTCCGACTTGATAATCTGATATTCGTGTGGTTGTGTATCCATTCGTGCCTTTATCGCTTCATCTTTTGCGGTGACATGGATCAATACTACATCTGGTAATCTTGCTTCCATTACCAGTGTTTCATATCCACGTTGAGCACGGTATTGATAGTTGCCATAATAAGGACTATCCGGATCATTACCGTAAACGGAAGCATAGACTGCCTCCTCAATGTGCCAACCTGCGATAAGTGTGTTCGGATAGTTTTTGATTACCTCAACATGATATTGAATCTGCATCCGTTGCATCCGTTCTTTTACATCGTCTGGAAAGTTTACATATTCTGCTCTTGATTCAGCACTTAAAGTAGAGTCTGGAATTGTAAAATGGTCATCAACATGGACTGATAATTTCCTATGACGATAGTAGTCAGTTAATAATTTTATCAAAGTTGATTTTCCAGCATACTCAATTCCAACAAAAATACATCTCATATTATACATCACTT
>VYFM01000453.1 GCA_009842375.1 Candidatus Poribacteria bacterium
AATTACAGTCGGAACTGTACTCGCGGCACTTGAAGACGATCTCGTAATCTACTTCACTTTTGACGATATTAATGGTAAAACGGTTTCTGATAGTTCAGGAAACGGACTGGATGCGAATATTATTGCCAATACTGAAATTGTTGATGGTAAAAATGGTAAGGCAATCAAAATTACTGCTGAAGGGGCTGATTGTGTCAACGTACCAGCTGATGATAAACTAAAAATCAGCGGTGAAATTACCATGGCTGCTTGGGTTTGGATGGAAGAGTGGAATAACAACTCACAGTGGTTTGACAAAAACTGCCATAACGGAGGTGAACACACATCCTACGGTATGGGTATTTTTGGTAATGGAAATAATTTCCATATATACTTGGGTTCAGATCAAAACCGACAACACTTAGATAAACCACATAATCTTAAGGCTAAAACGTGGTATTACGTTGTCGGCATTTATGATGGTGAATCTATGAAAGTTTATGTAGATGGTGATCTGGCAGTTGAAGATGTAAGAAAGTTTAATTTCATTGGTACTAACGACCAAGACCTACGAATCGGATGTTCCAAAGATCGACCACAGTATACATTTGAAAATGGTATGATTGACGATGCTGCAATATGGAGTCGCGCGATAAGTGAAGCTGAAATCGATCAGGCAATGGGTGGAGATCTTCTCGCTGTTACACCTAACAACAAAGCATCAACAACATGGGGAAATATTAAGCAAAGAACTATCACATATTAATTTTTACTTCCTCTAATTTCTCGGCACAGATACGAATTTCTAAGGGTAAGTATCTGTGCCTTCTTCTATAAAAGGATATAGAATATGATTAAAATCGGAATTGTGGGAATTGGTTTTATGGGAATGATACACTACTACGGTATCCAACGTGGTAAGGGTGCTGAAGTAGTCGCGATATGTACACGTGACCAAAAAAAACTTGATGGTGATTGGACCGGAATACAAGGTAATTTCGGACCGCGTGGTGGACAGGAGGACCTGTCTAACATCCGTAAATACAACGATATTGACGAACTTCTTGCTGATCAGGACATAGATTTTGTTGATATATGCTTACCTACACACCTTCATAAATCGGTGAGTATGGCATCTCTAAAAGCAGGAAAACACACGCTTGTTGAAAAACCAATATCTATTGACATTGACGATGCAAACGAAATCGTTGAACTTGCTGAAAAAACAGACAAAGAGTTCATGGTTGCACACGTACTTCCCTTCTTTGCAGAATATGCGTATGCAAAACAAATTGTAGAAAGTGGAGAGTATGGACAATTGCTCGGTGGACATTTCAAACGTGTCATCTCTAAACCGAGTTGGTCACGTGATGTTGCAGATTTAGAAAAAAGTGGAGGTCCTGGCATTGATCTACACATACACGACAACCACTTTATTCAACTCCTCTGCGGGGTACCAGATGCCGTATTTTCACAAGGAAAGATAGCAGGTGGAAGTTATTTAGATTATTTGACAACACAATATATATACAACGACAAAGAGCTCACTGTCAGTTGTTCTTCAGGTGCTATTTCCCAAAGAGGCAGAGCCTTTTCACACGGTTTTGAGATTTTTCTTGAAAAAGCAACTTTACTCTTCGATTTTTCAACACTTGCAGGTGAACCTACTACTGCAGTTCCATTGACACTTATCACTGAAGACGGTACAGTAGAACAGGTAGATTTGGGTGAAGTTGACCCAATTGACGCATTTACTGCAGAAATTCAATATGCAGTTGATGCAATCAATAACAACGATAAACCTACTGCTTTGTCTGGTGTAGGTGCAAGAGACGCGCTTTTGCTTTGCTACAAAGAAGCTGAATCCGTAAAGACTGGCGAGATTGTAGCAGTTAAATAGAAACACTTCAGGTAATGAACCAATTTTATTCCATCAATCCAATTGGAGAATTATATGTTCCCGTTGAATATCGTGATGCTGTTTTTGCACGCGGTAGTGTAAAGTTATTTGCACATCATGAATTAGAACAGCTCGGTCGTATCTTCACACATATTCAACGTGGTGGTGTCGCAGTTGTCCAAGGGGATTGGACAAAGTTAACCAATTTAATGGAATATGCTGAGCAACATAAAAAGGAATTGTCCAACACCTCAAAAGGAAACAAATCTAAAAATAACAGAAATAGGAGAGAACGGCACAATCCGAAACAGGAACGAGAAGTCGCATTATCAAAGTTGATGTGTTGGGCAGATAAGAATGGTAGGCTACAAGTCGACCCTATTCCTGAAATGCCATTTTTATTGGAATTGATTGGTGAAAATCCAGACGCTAATCAGGAAAGTCCGTTTCTTGTGTCCATAGCTAAAATTCAACGTATCCAACGTGCACTTAAGGAAAGTTATGACTTAAATGCACTCAATGCCTCCCTCGTTGCATCCGAAAATGTGCTCGCACCGCGTTCACAGGAAACAATAGAATGTTTTCAAGAAGCGTTACAAAGTCTACCTCGTGAGAACTTACTGAGTAAATCTATTGTTGCAGATGTTGGTTGTGGTAGTGGTTGCTTGACGCTGCTTGCACAACAGGAGTTAGGAGAATCTGCAGAAATATATGCCTCCGATATTCTCCCTGAAGCAACAGCCACTACAAAAATAAATTGTCATCGTTTACTATCTGATCAAAATAATGTCAAAGTCATACATCCCGGTGATTTGTTTGATCCGTTTCCACAACAACAATTTGATATAATCATCTTCAATGCCCCATGGGTAGTTGCACGTGTCCGAAGCAGAGCAGAATTGGCAATTCACGACGAAAAACAGCAGACTTTGAGACGTTTTTTTGAACAAGTTCCGAACTACCTAAAACCGGATGGATTTCTGTTATTAGGTTACGCTGATGCATCAGGTCCCAAAGCAATAGCTAACCTTGAAACGTTAATTGAGGATTGTGGTTTTGTGTGCAATTCCGTGGTTAAGAGACGTGTCGCAACACATCGGTCAAAACGGAAATGGGAACATATACAGGTTTATATGTTAGTTAGAAGGTAGGTGCGGTTTCCTAACCGCACTTGGACCAAATACCTGTCAGTAGGGGCGAGGTTTCCTCGCCCGTGCAAATAAGACGAATCAGGTTAATTGCGTATATAGTGAAATCCAAAAATATAGGCACACTTTTGGTCTGTAGGACTAAAACCGACCTATTGGACTGTGCCGTAGCACAAACTTTCCAGTTTGTGCAGAGTGG
>VYFM01000646.1 GCA_009842375.1 Candidatus Poribacteria bacterium
AGTTAATAGACATTCCCTGTAGGCTTATCATGTTGTGGGTCTATTTGAGTTATTTCATAATTTATGATGGTATTAACCAAGGAAATATCGCTCTTTCTGTTTTGCTTCCTCATAGTCTTGATATGCTTGTTTGGCAGTATCTACTTCTGACACTTCTGCGACAGGGACATCCCACCACGATTCGTACTGAGGAACCCTTGTGTCAAAATGGACATCAATCTTGACGACGGTTGTCCGGTCAGCGTCTCTTGCATCTTGCAGTGCAGCCTTTAACATCTGTAGTGTTGATACTTCTATGACGTTTGCCCCGAGACTTTTTGCATTTGCTGCAAGGTCAACGGGAAGAATGTCACCTTCAAGTTCCCCAGAGTTATCGTCACGGTAACGGAATCGGGTGGCAAAGCCTTGTGCACCAGTCGCATCTGATAATCCACCGATACTGCTATGTCCATCGTTGTTTATTAGTACAATAATCAATTTGTAGTTTTCTTGAATTGATGTGATGATTTCTTGTGCTAACATCAGATATGAACCGTCTCCTACAAGGACGTAGACATCGCGCGTGGGGTCCGCCATTTTTATTCCCAATCCTCCAGCAATTTCATAACCCATGCAGGAATAACCGTATTCCAGATGAAACTGTTTAGGATTGCGAGTCCGCCACAGTTTATGTAGGTCACCAGGAAGGCTACCAGCAGCACAGACAACAACATCTTCTGGACGCGAAAATTCGTTAACAATGCCGATTACTTCACTCTGACTTGGTAATGGTTGTTTATCAAGGTGGAAAAGCCGTTCTACTTCTTCCTCCCATGCATCTCTGTAATTTTCGATCTGTGTGGCGTACTCGTTATCGATCTTATATGTGCCAATAGCCTGAGATAACTCAGTCAGCGTGACACGAGTATCGGCAACTAACGGTAAGGCAGCGTGTTTTGCTGCATCAAACTCAGCAATATTAATATTGATAAACCGAACATTCGGATTTTGAAAGGCTGTTTTAGAAGCGGTTGTGAAATCACTCAGTCGTGTTCCGATTGCAATGATTAAGTCGGCTTCGCGTGCAGCGATATTCGCACCGGGGGTACCTGTTGCGCCGATTGCTCCGAGGTTTTGTGGATGGTCATATCGTAATGAACCTTTACCAGCAAATGTCTCACCGACAGGGATACCAGTCTGCTCTGCAAATTTTGCTAACTGTTCAGTTGCTTCGCTATATATTACTCCACCACCCGCTATGATTAACGGACGTTCACTGGATGTGATCCATTCTGTTGCGCGTTGAAGCAGATTTTCATCGGCGCGTGGTCTTGGGATAGAATAAACCCTTTTTTCAAATAGTTGCTCAGGATATGGGTATGCTTCTGCTTGAACATCTTGCGGTAATGCTAAGGTAACGGTTCCGGTTTCCGCTTGTGATGTGAGTACACGCATTGCTTCTGGAAGTGCAGTAATTATCTGCTCAGGACGATTGATGCGGTCCCAGTAGCGAGAAACTGGTTTGAAGCAATCGTTGACTGAGAAATCTTGCGAATTGGGGGATTCTAACTGCTGCAATACAGGAGCGACTAAACGTGTCGAGAAAATATCTCCCGGCAATAGCAGCACTGGTAGTCGGTTGATCGTCGCCCCCGCAGCACCTGTGAGCATGTTAGTTGCTCCAGGTCCAATAGAGGAGGTACAAGCAAAAGTGCTTAACCGATTTGACATCTTAGCATAGGCGGCTGCAGTGTGTACCATAGATTGTTCATTGCGTGTCTGATAAAATCGGAATACATCTGAATATTGGTGCAATGCTTGACCACTCCCCGCGACATTTCCATGTCCAAATATGCCAAACATACCTGCAAAGAAAGCCGTTTCAATTCCATCACGTTCAACGTATTGTTGTTTGAGAAATTGAATTATAGCTTGTCCCATTGTTAGTTTTCGAATTTTCATTTTTATAATCCTCTGTCATGTTTCGATATGGTTTAAAATCCACCTCTCTGTTCAACAAAGTCGTTGACTTCTGCCATGGTCGGCATGAAGTTTGCACATCCGTGCCGTGTGACAACAATTGCTCCGGTTGCATTACCGAGACGAGCTGCTTTCTGCCAATCCCATCGGTTTAAGATACCGTAGATAAATCCACTTGCGAATGCATCCCCGGCACCAAGTGTGTTATATATTTCAACTGGAAAAGGTTCTGCATGTATGATTTTACCATCTTTTAGATAGATGTCTGCCCCGTCACTACCACGTTTCACGACAAGTGCATCAACACCTGCGTTCAGTATTGTTGCCACAGCGATGTCCATATCTCCTTCAATGGTAGGATTCGAGATTTGGGAATGTTCTATTGACATTTGTGAAACATCGGTGAGAGATGCAGCCTTAATCTCCTCTTCTGTTCCAATTGCAATATCAACATTATATAAGGTAGATCTAATACAGACACCGAAAGCGCGTGGGTCATGCCATTGGTCAGCACGAAAATCCAAATCCAGAAATACTTGACTTCCCACCGCTTTTGCCTGTTCTGCTGCATACATCGTAGCACTTCGACTGGGTTCCTTGCTGAGACCTGTTCCAGAAATCAACACGGCGCGACTTTCTGCAATCGGTGAAGCAATTACATCGTCAATTGTGAGTTCAATATCCGCACAGTTATCACGGTAATAAATAAGTGGAAATCGATCAGGTGGTTCAATACCAAGCACAACAGCACTTGTGCGATGTCCAGGCTTATTGACAATGAATTGTGTTTCAACACCTTCATCATTTAAGAATTTAAGCAGGAATTCCGCGACAGGATCATCACCTACTGCGGTGAGAAGGACTGATCGAAGTCCAAGACGCCGTGTTCCAACACTTATGTTTGTAGGACATCCTCCGACGAATGCTCCAAAACTCGTAATTTCAGGAAATGGTATGCCAACATCGCTGGAATACAGATCTATGGAACTTCTACCTATCGCAAGAATATCATATCTATCTACCATATCCTGACCAATAGAGCGAACTGATTATTATACCAAATTAACCTGATTCGTCTTATTTGCGCGGGCGAGTTGACCTCGCCCCTACTGACAGATATTTGGTCCAAGTGCGGTTAGGAAACCACACCTACCTTCAAAAAATAAGATAAATTTCGTTAATTAACGTAAGTTTGAAAAGTTTTCACCTGCAGCATTCTCTGTTATTTTTGGCAAAAACGGCACAACCTAACAGGTTATGCTAC
>VYFM01000084.1 GCA_009842375.1 Candidatus Poribacteria bacterium
TGTTATTTTATACCATTTCTAATTGACAAAGTATCATTACGACTTTTAGTTTCTTTGTAGGAACGACCAGGAGAACGTTCCTACAGAAGAAGGTGTTGCATTCTTTCAACCGATTTCCGAAATAATGTAATATCATTATTTATAGTGAACTTTGAATTTATTCGGACATTTTGATCAACCTATTTTGAACATACCCTACAATTGAAGTTGTAGCACAAACTGTTAGTTTGTGCCATAAGAGACGCAAACTAACAGTTTGCTCTACAGAAATGTCCCATTAATTATAGATTTTACTATAGTTGCTGTTTGGTCACTTTATATAGGAGCAAAATCCGTTGAAATTCACCTTATCCGATAAAGCAATTTACATCGGATTTATAATATTCGTTCTATCACTACCCTTTGACTATACATCACTATTCCTAAATACAGGAATGTCACTTGTTCTGTTTGGTTGGGTAGGACGTATAATCTATGAGCGTAAACTCAATTGGAAACGGACATCGCTTGATATCCCAATTGTTCTATTTTTAGGATTAGCATTGGTGGCTTCACTCATGGCACCGCATCCTGCTACAAGTAGTCTCGGTTATTTTTGGAAACTGCTACGGGCAATACTGCTATTTTATGCTGTAGTCCATAATCGGTTGGGAATTCGGTGGCGACATATTCTTATTACATTTATTGCTGCAGCAGGGATTTCATCGTTCCTCGGTTTATTGCTTTACATAAACGATACAGGGTTAACACACAGTTTGATGGGACGAGTCGGGTTAGAATATCAAGAAGAACTTGCAGCAAGCGAAGGCTTTTCGGACGAATTGCGTTCCGAATTGCGTCAAATCAATATCCCACTTACCGAGAGTGCGTCTATCTTGCAATCAAAAAAAACTGATGAATGGCGAATAGATGACTTACCAAGAAACAGGCGTTACTTAGTCCGTAAGCAAGATACGAACCTTTCGGTGTATATGATTGAACAACGTCTCTCAGGGACTTTCAAGGCACCAAACTACCTTGGAGCATACCTTGCACTTGCTCTCCCTTTTGTAATTGGTTATTTCGTCGCAAGTTGGCAAACGCTACGCAAAGAGAAATACGGGGTATGGATGATTTCTGGGATTTGTATAGTTGTGGTTATGATGACAGCGAATCTGATGTTGACGCTCACGCGCGGCGCGTGGGTAGGAGTCGCTTTCGCAACACTATGTATATGCTGCTACTTGATAGTACGAAAATACGCAGAATTGAAATCTACTGGTGGTTCTTTGAAACGCGTAGTGATAGGGACAACTTTAATACTTGCGATAATTACAGTGTCTATATTTCTAATGCCGCAGCATATTAAGACCCGTTTCAACACGATGATAGAGAGACCTATGGGTTTTATGGGAGAACGACCAAAGTGGTGGCACACCTCGCTTAAGCTTATCCAAAAACATCCTATAACTGGCATCGGCTTGGGTAGGTTTCGTCATGAAATGACATTAAATGCACCACCCGAGTTGAGTGATGTTCCTTTTCATGCACACAATATCTATCTACATATCGCTGTTGAACAAGGCATTCCTTCTCTTTTGATGTTTTTATTAATAATAGTAATTATTTGGAAACAGATCTGGTTAATGAAAGATGAAACGGGTTTTTGGGGCATAGCAGCATTTATTGGTGGAAGTGGATTTCTAATCTCAGTGCTTGTTTACGGATTGGCAGATTACATATTTCATCACCGTTCTCTCTTGCTTTTCTGGTTTATCATTGGCATAATATATTGTATCCAACAACATAAGGACGAAATAGGTCATAGCACCCACAGCCTAAAGGCTGGGGCTTGTGCTTCGTAGCAGTTAGCGTTGTTCTCCGAAGAGAACATCCGTCTCATATCTGCTCCACAACCAAATCAACGCCATAAGCGCGTTTGGCATTTGTCGGGATCATAAGCAGCCCGTAATATATTGATAGCAGCGTTTATGTCTCGGTCGTATTCAGTAGGACATTTTTGACATTTCCACTGTCTATCGTTGAGAGTAAGATTTTCGTTTTGATGTCCACAGGTGCTACACGGTTTTGTCGTAGCTGTCCATTGTCCGACTTGAAGGAAGTGACGCTTATGTTTGAAACATTTAAAATCCAACACTTGGATAAATTGATAGAAACCGAGGTCGGATACTTTTCTGCCCCAGAGCCGCTTCATCCCATCAAGGTTCAGTGTTTCTGTAGCGATAATATCAAAACGCTTACACAAGTCTGTAGCGATTTTCCATTGCCAATCCAATCGTTGATTAGCAATTTTTCTATAATGTCTTGCGAGTTGTCTGATAACACGATAGTAGTTGTTAGAACCTTTGATTTTACGGCTCACAGATTTGTGCAGTTTGCGAAGGTGTTTCAAAGATTGTTTCAAAAACTCTGGTGCTTCTATCTTTTCACCATTGCTCAAAGTCAAAAATGTTTTCAATCCGAAGTCTATTCCAACGCTCTCACCTGTTTCAGAAAGAGGTTCGGTAGAAATATCATCCGTGACAATATAGAGCCAGTATTCACCCACACTATCACGAAGGATTTGGACATAGCGGACATCGCCGTGCCAGTCTCGGTGTTGGTGAAAAGAAAACCATATTTTATCGAACTTCAAGCATTGCGATTGCGCATCCCACGACTTGAAAGAGAGACACACACGCCCATCTTCAAGTTTGTAACCTGTTTGAAACTTGGCAGAACGATAACGATGTTTGCGTTTGAACTTGGGAGAACCGCCTTTGCCAGCAAAAAAACGCTGATAGGCAGCATCTATGCGGATAATCGCAGCATCAAGCGTATCGCGCGGTATCCACGCCCAATATTTCTTGGTCCGTTTGAGCAACTTGGTCAGGTGCGGTTGCAACCTGTATCTGCCCGCGTATTTGCCGTAGATGCGGTAATATCGATGCTCCAACTTCAAAAAGTGATTGTGGACATCCGCAAGGTCATCAAGCATGTTGCCCAAATGTTTATTTTTAGGATAGTTGCGTATCTGGTATTTATAGGTTCGTATAGTTTTCTCTGCATAGGTTCAGAAACTACTCTGTTCGGTAGAGACTGCCTCAAGCGAGATAGGTAGTCCTCTCTACCAACTATGCTGGAAATAGGATAGCATATCTTGGCTTGTTTTGTCAAGCAAAAAATAGGAGCGGGCATGCCTCCCCGTGCTAAAGCAGCGGGGTCTCCTGCCCGAAGAGTG
>VYFM01000563.1 GCA_009842375.1 Candidatus Poribacteria bacterium
ATTCATAGTTTCTGTATAATCAAAACCTTATGCTTACCAAAGACCTACTCCAATATAAAATAAAAAACGGACAAATCTACCCCCAATTTGTTAATCCTGTTGATAACAAATTGTTGAAAATCGCGGCGCAATTAATCTCTGTTTTTGAAGAATCACCAAATAAGCCTCGCTCAACTCTATTAGAGGAAAGTAAACATGTTGTTGATAGTACATCAGGGACACTGATAGTGAAACGCGGGTTTGAAAAACTCTTGTTAGATAGAACGGAGTTTGACACCGCCCCTAACGAAAAGCTCATTGCGTTTCGGCAAAAGCTATTCACGGAAACGAGTCGACTGCTATCACAAGAACAGTTTCCTGATATTAAGAACTATCATCAGAAAGTTTTACAGATAGTGGAAAACGATTGGCATCCAGAGGAAGGACAGATAGGTGATAAACTTTATGCTGACCTACCGAGTTGCCAACCGATTTTATCATTCAAAACTCTTTCTCCTGAACATCTGCTTCACCGATACAACACTGCACAGGTGCAAGGGTTACTCCTGCATTGTAACACACTCACATTAAAACTCACTGATTCTATGACAGCCGAGCTGCGTCAGTTGTTCAAATATCTTAGATTTAACCAACTCCTTTCTACTATTCAGAAAGTAAAATCTGAGAATAACGATATGTTCCAGATTAGCGTTGATGGTCCGCTCAACCTATTTTACAAAACGAAGCGATACGGTATGAATTTAGCGAACTTCTTCGTTGCTGTACTACATCAACCGAAATGGGAACTCACAGCAGAAATTCAGTTTCGGAATCAACGAAGTTCTCGGTTATGTCTTGATGAATCGTGTGGGATAAAACCTATTTCTCAACAGTTCCTCGCCTACATTCCTGACGACATTCAGCTCTTTCAGGAAATGCTTCACAACAAAACAGGTGCGTGGCAGATTCATCCAGGAAGCCAGTTTTTACCTCTACCTGGAGACTATTATTGTTTTCCAGACTATCAATTAATTCATACCAGTGGTGTAGAAGTCTCGATTGAATTATTCCACCCGTGGCACCAAGGACATCTTCTTGCACGTCTCAACACACTTGCAGAATATGTAGATACACCTCTTATCATCGGTGTTTCTAAGGAATTGGAGAAAAAACCGATAATCACGGATGCACTGGAGGAATCTGCGTTTTTTTCGCAATTCGGTTTCACGTTCCGAGATGTTCCAACAATGGGGTCATTGCTTCCAATTCTGAATTCACTTGTTGACGTTACCTCTTAAATACGCAACAGATTCAATCTTGATTACCCTTTGTAGATTCTGGTACAATAGATTCAAGTGATACTGACAACAAGGGAATGGTTATGAGATGTTTTGAAACACGAGGACCTGTATATCCAGAAAAGAACTACGTAGTTTCGCGCACTGAAGAAACTGCCGATTTCATCAACCGTATCAAAATGGGGAGATATATCGTCCTATTTGCACCACGGCAGACAGGAAAAACTACATTTTTCAAATCTGCCCTTAAAACACTTACGTTGGAAGCCCCGGACTACTTCCCCATTCAATTGAATTTTGACACTTATGCAGACCTTTCTATGTCAGATTTCTACGAATGTCTTTATGAAGACCTTCGGGAAGAGATAGAGAATATTTTTCATCTACGGGACAGTACACCTTCTGATGCATTAACAGAATTTTTAGACGACACGAAGCTTACAAATGCTTTCTCCATGAGAAGATTTTTTAGTAAATTCAGCGGTTTTCTGAATAACCAGAAAGTTATTATCATCATAGACGAGTTTGACGGCATCCCTCAAGATGCTGTCAGTGGATTTCTTAACGCACTACGTCATGTCTACCTCTCTGATCATCTCCAATGTCCCTATAGTGTTGGAATTGTTAGTGTCAAGAGCATCGCGCAGCTAAACTATGACCGTTCTATATCTCCGTTCAATATCCAAGATGATTTTAATTTACTCAACTTCACACTTGAACAGGTACAAGAACTCTTGGCACAGTATACAGAAGAGACCGGACAACACTTTGCCCCTGAAGTCGTTGAGAAACTTCATAAACAAACTGGTGGGCAGCCTTTCCTTGTTAATCGTCTTGGACAGATTCTCACAGAGGAACTTGGCATCCCGAAAACTGAAACAATTTGCATGGAACATTTTCTGAAGGCACATAATCGCATTTTTCATGAACGAAACGTCAACTTTGAGCATCTACTCACGAATCTTCGTAGAGACCCACGGTTCAAAAGTATTCTTATGAAGATCATATCTATTGAGAGTGGTGTTCCTTTCAATCTGTATGACGACCTTATGAATGAACTCATCACTTATGGTGTCATAGCGAGAGGAGATGACGATCTGTGTGAGATTGTCAATCCAATTTATCAACAGTGCATCCTACAAGCATTTAGACCGTTATTCAACGGACTTGAAGATGATTACTTTCCTGATGATACTGACTTTGAAGATTATCTCACGTCCGACGGACACATTGACCTGGACCGCCTTCTTGACAATTTTCGTGATTTTATCGCCCGTGTTGGTTTTAGAATACTTCAAGTGCCAGACACTCCTCAAGAGTTTGTCGGTCAGGACCTGCTTTATACATACCTTGACCAATTCGTTAGTATCGTTCGTGGTGCTATGTATCTGGAGGTGCAAACCGGACGCGGCAGAATTGATTTGGTCATCTTCCATAACGGACGAAAATATATCGTGGAAACGAAGATATGGGAAGGTGAAAGAAGATTTCAGTCTGGTAAAAAACAACTGATGACATATCTGAAATTAGAGCAAGCAGTAGAAGGATACTACGTTGTCTTTGACCATCGTGAAACCCCTACCTCACTTACGGAAACGGAAACAGACGAAGGTATTGCGATTCGTAGCTACGTAATCCCTGTCGTGCAAGAACGTCCTTCATCCGTAACATCTAAAATTTAATTTCAAAATACCGTTTCTAATAAATAAGGTGTCATTTGCTGAGGAATACGTGTAGGAGCGACCTCCTGGTCGCTCCTACAGAAGAAAGATTTCCAGTCAACAATAATGATTGCAGTCGGTAATGGAGCAATAAGTATTAGAACACGTGTTTCTGTCAGAATTTGACATACTCCCCCCGCTAAAGCGTGGGGGATTCTTCGCTCTCATATTAGCAGTTTTGCTGCGAAATGGCGTTTCCTGCTTCCGTCTCTCGTGCCACA
>VYFM01000416.1 GCA_009842375.1 Candidatus Poribacteria bacterium
GTATAATATAGAAAAATGGATTTATGTATTATCAGAGATGAGTTTTGCACCTTCTACATCAGTTCCTATCACCAGTATATCACTCGCTATTTCGTGTTGCTTAAATGCATTTTGCATGCTTTTTCCTACTTCTTGCATGTTATCAAGACAATAGGCAGCAATAGTTGGTCCTGCGCCACTCAATGCGATACTCAGTGCACCCGTTGATAATGCAGCTTCAACAACATCATCAAATCCAGGGATAAGCGTACTGCGATATGGTTGGTGCAGCTTATCTTTCATTGCAGTAGACAACATCTTCAATTGACCTGTTGCTATACTTGCAACAAGTAGCGAACTACGACTAATATTATAGATAGCGTCAGAAAAATCAACAGTTTTTGGTAATATGTTCCGTGCTTTCTGTGTGGATAATGTAAACTCTGGGATTGCAAGTACTACATGTAGTGCTGGATCACAAGTTAATTGTATAGTATGTATGTGTTTTTTATTTTGGACAGAAATAACTAAACCACCATACAAAGATGCAGCGACATTATCAGGATGCCCCTCAAGGGTTGATGCAATATTGAGCAGATCTGAACGGGAAAACGGATTCTCACATATTTCATTCGCTGTCAATAATCCGCCAAGAATAGCAGTACCACTACCACCTAATCCACGAATGGCAGGGATACCATTTGAAATTGTCAATCTTAATCCCTTGGGTTGTGTTTTTCCACTCTTATTATATATAGTTTTTACTGCTCGAAAGGCAATATGTTCAGGACTACTCGGTATTTTGTCAGCATCAACACCACTCACCACAACTTCAGTCTTGTTTCCAGTTATTTCCAAAGTTACGGTACTGTAGAGTTGCAATGCAAGACCAAGTACATCAAAGCCAGGACCCAGATTTGTTGTGCTGGCAGGAATCCGTGCGGTTGCTTTTAGGGACATAGGAATAATTCTCTATTCTGATCTACAACTTTGCTAATGCAGAGTCGATTCGACTTAATGCGTCTTTAATATTATCCAAAGAATTAGCATAAGATAACCTTAGATAACCATCCCCAAATTTTCCGAAAGCAGTCCCAGGTAATAGTGCGACACCTACTTCATCCATCAAATAGTCAGCAATTGCTTCACACGATTGGGGTAGTTGTGTGACATTCGGAAAAACATAGAACGAACCGAGTGGTTTGATACACGAGATTCCTTCAATAGCATTTAAACCGTCAACAATAGTATCTCTGCGTATTCTAAATTCGTCTACCATCTCTGAAACAAAAGTTTGAGGTCCTGTCAATGCTTCGATACCAGCAATTTGTGTGAAAGTTGCTGTACAAGAATTTGAGTTAATAGTCAACTGTGTTATCTTGTCAGCGATCTCACGTGGAGCGATCCCATATCCAAGTCTCCAACCGGTCATAGCATAAGTTTTTGAATGACCGTCAATTAGTATAGTACGTTCTTTCATTCCTGGGAGGCTAATAACACTTTTGTGTGAACCTTCGTAAAGGAGGCGAGAATAGACTTCGTCAGTCAGGATATAGAAATTGTGTTTTTCGGCAAGTTCTGCTATAGCATTAAGATCAGTTTCTGTAAGTGTTCCACCTGTTGGGTTTTGTGGAGAATTGAGTATTAATAATTTTGTGCGATCAGAAATTGCATTAATTAAATCCTCAATTCTAAATCGAAAGTCTACCTCTTCACGAAGAGCAAGAGGAACGGGTTTGCCGCCAATAAAATCAATTACCGATTCGTAAACTGGGAAACCGGGTTCAGGATAGATTACTTCATCACCATCATCTATTAAAGCTAAAATAGTGAAGAAAATAATTGGTTTGGCACCAGGAGTGACAGTCACTTCATCAGGATGTATGTCAACACCTCGCGTCTCAGCAATATGTTGTGCAACGACTTCTCTAAATTCGGGTAACCCTGCTGATGGACAATAACCTGTATGTCCATCCTTCATAGCCCTGTATGCTGCATCACAAACATTCATCGGGGTCGAAAAGTCTGGTTGACCTATTTCTAAATGAATAATATCTCTGCCTTGTGCTTCTAAGCTTTTTGCTTTGGCTAATACTTCAAATGCCGATTCTGTTCCCAAGCGACTCATCCGCTTGGCGAATGTAGGGCTTACCAAAATAATCCTCCTTTTTGTCACACTGCGAGTTTATGTCGCATCATTTCCCTTCATAATCCTCATTAAAAAACTTCATTCGGGACTTTCATTAAACACTCAATGGTGATACCTATTCCGGTTTTATGATGAAACCGTTTGTCCCGACTAACCATGCATTTTGTTTATCAAGAACGGATACTTTTTCCATCTTAACTTCTGATTCTTCGAGTGTCCAAGCTTGTCCCCCATCGGTTGTACTCAATACGACACCGACGCCGATATCACCACCGACAGCCCATCCGATATTCTTATCTGCAAAACGCACGCTCCGTATTGTCTCTTCGGTGCCACTTGCTTGTTCTGTCCAAGTATTTCCGCCATTATTCGTATGGAGTATAAGACCGTTTTCACCTACTGCCCAACCAACTGATGCATCGAGAAAGAAAATGTCTTCAAGAATATCCTCTTTTCCAGTTTCTTGTGAAGTCCATGTCTGTGCACCATCATCAGTTTTTAAAATAATAGTTTTTTGTGTTTTTTCTCTGGGGAAAACTCGTACTCCTGCGACCCAACCATTTTTTTCGTCAATGAACTGAACTGCATTGAACATACTTGCATCGTCATCACCAACTTCTCCTACAATGCCACCTTGTAGAATTTTCCATTGTCGTCCACCGTTTCTTGTTGAAATAATAGTATCATTTTGTCCAACTGCGAATCCTACATCTTTGGAAACGAAATAGATACTTGTCAAGGTAGTTCCGACTTTACTAATTTGTATATCCCAGTGTTTACCGTTGGTGGTATTGGCAATTATTCCTTTTTGTCCAACCACCCAACCGTGATTAGCATCAAAAAAATAGATGTCTGTTATGTCTGATTCAAGTTTTATTTCAGATCTTTCCCAAGTTTTCCCACCATCCATTGTAAATCCAATGAAACCGGGATTTTCAAAATCTTCAAATGCTGCTGAACCTGCAGCCCATCCAGTTTGTTTGCTTGTAAATGCAATCGTCATATAATCACGAATTGCTGGATCACTTTGCTGTAGGATAACCCATCCTGCAATGGCAGGTAATGTGAATATCAAACTACATAAAAT
>VYFM01000581.1 GCA_009842375.1 Candidatus Poribacteria bacterium
ATTCTAATCAATTAAAAGCTTAATTTTTATTGTTTATAAATAAATTCCCAAAAAAAAAATCAAACTAAAAAAAAGATTGCAATTGAAGCGGTACTTAAGGCAGGTGAATTATGTCAACAGGTACAAGCAGAGATGGTCTCTTCGGATACTATTCAAAAAAGTGACCGTAGTCCAGTTACAATTGCAGATTATGGATCTCAAGCACTGATATGTAAAGCAATTGCAGATGCATTTCCACATGATACTGTTGTTGCAGAAGAAAACTCACAGTCTTTAAAACAGAATACACCACTTATGGAAAGGGTCACTAATTATGTTACTCGTTTCCTATCCGTAGAAGCGCAACAAAAGGGTAATATCACTTCACGTGATGTTTGTGATTGGATTGATCTTGGAGACGGAGAAATTGGTGACAGTTTCTGGACACTTGATCCGATTGATGGTACAAAAGGTTTTCTAAGACAGGATCAGTACGCGATCGCATTAGCTTGGATAGTTGAGGGTGAAGTCCAACTTGGGGTTTTGGGGTGTCCTAATCTTCCGCAACAATTAGATATGTCAAATTCGGAACGTGGATGTTTGTTTGTTGCTGTTCGTGGAGAGGGCACATCTATCTATACACTTAAAGGAAAACGAATAAGAGAGATGTGCGTATCTGAAAATGCCTCACGTTTAGCAGAGAGTTATGAGTCTACGCACGGTGACAGCACAACACATATCAAAATAGCAAAGAAACTTGGCATGCAAAACCCACCCATTCAGATTGACAGTCAAGCAAAATATGGTATCGTTGCACGTGGAGATGCCTCCCTCTATATACGCCTACCAAACCCCGCTTATCCTGACTACCGCGAATGTATTTGGGATCATGCCGCAGGACATATAGTAGTTGAGGAAGCAGGTGGTAAGGTAACTGATGCAAATGGAAGACCACTAAACTATCTTAGTGGTAGACGTATGCAGAATAATCGCGGTGTTGTTGCGACAAACGGATCCTTACACGAACAAGTGTTGTCAGTTTTGTCTGCTATGTGAAGAGAGTAATTGGATAATGTAAAGGAGTATATATGAAAACAGGTCGAATTGTTGCTCCGTATCAGATAGAAATAATTGATATTGATAAACCGAATCTTGATGACTATCCAGATGGTACAGTTCAGATTAAAACATTGCATAGTGCTATCTGTGGTAGTGATATGCCGCATTTTGTGTTGGAACATTTAGAAGATAGATACCCAATGGGAAACGGCTTGTCAATACACGAGGCTATTGGTGTTGTCACAGACAGTAAATCAGATAAATTTCAGGTAGGAGACGAAGTACTCGCTCTTCCGCGACATATCGGTGGTTGTGCTGAATACTTTCTATCCCATGAGACTGTAACTACTCCGTTGGTGGATTTTCACCGAAGAGATTGTATTCTGATGTCACAACCGCTTGGAACAGTTGTCTGGGCATGTCGGAAATTAGATAACCTACTCAATCTTGATGTTGTAATCATTGGACAAGGACCGATGGGATTGCTCTTTACGAGTATGATAAGCAACTTAGGTGCAAGAACGGTTATCACGTCTGATTTGGTAGATTTTCGTCTTGAGGTGTCCAAACAGATGCGTGCAACACACACCGTAAATCCTGTTAATCAAGATATTGTGGCAGCAGTAAAAGAGATTACTGATGGTAGAATGGCTGACCTTGTTATTGAAGTCGTTGGTCACCAAATGGAGACAATCAGCACTTGCTTACAACTCCTGAAACGCGGTGGAACGCTACTTGCTTTCGGAGTACCGGACGATGAAGTCTACAACTTCCAATTCGCAGAGTTCTTCAGAAAAAACATTCGATTCATTGGTTCTGTTGGACCGGATGTAACAAATGACTTTCCATTGGCAATGGATATGATTGCCCAAGAACGTATTGATGTTTCGCCAATAATTACGCATCACCTGCCTTTCACCGAAGCACAAAAAGGTTTTGAAATGGCACTGCACAAGAAGGATGAGGCAATCAAGATAGTGTTTGATTATCCGTAAAGAAGGAGTCTTTTAGTTATCAACATGCCAGGTTAGGTGCCGCTGATCAATCTTCTAAACAGGTAAAGGCAATTCAACGATATGTCCTTCTTGACTGGATTGATAGATCGCAAGTATAATTTCTACTGCTTTGCGTCCCTCACGACCATCAACGAGGTGTGATGCGTCGTGTTCAAGACCGTTGATAAAGTTCTCCATTTGCCGTCTGTGGTTAGCATTATTGATAGCGCGTGGGTCGGAAGCACCTCCACCGGTATCAGTCTGTTTGGCGAATTTTTCACGAATCTCAGCATCTTCGGGAAGTTCAGGATCAAATTCCCATTTGACTATATCCTCCTCTTCTAAGATCGCTGTACCATTTGTGCCACAGATTTCAGTTTTCTTGAACATACCAGGGAAAGCAGCCGTAGTTCCTTCAATGACACCTAATGCACCGTTTTCAAAACGCAAGGCAGCAACTGCTACGTCTTCAACTTCTATACGTTCATGTGCTAAAGTATCAGTAAACGCTTGTACAGATTTGACTGAACCCATGTAATACTGAAGTAGGTCGATAGCATGGATAGATTGATTCATCAAAGCACCGCCACCGTCAAGGTTCCAAGTGCCACGCCAGCCTCCGCTGTCGTAGTATTCTTGTGAACGATACCACTTGATATAGGCACTACCTAAAGTCAATCGTCCAAAACGTCCGCTATCTATTGTTTCTTTGATGAGTTGTGCTCCCTCAGTAAAACGGGAATTGAATATGGCACATAGACGAACATTTGCCTCATCACACGCTTGGATTATTTCATCGCAGCGTTGTAATGTAATTTCAAGGGGTTTTTCAACAATAACGTGTTTGCCTGCCTCGGCAGCAGCAACTGAAGGTTCAAGATGTGCTCCACTCGGTGTACATACACAAACGATATCAAGGTCATCTCGTTTGAGCATCTCGTTGTAATCGGAATAACCTTCAACATTATATTTATCAGTGAGTCGCTTTGCGTTTTCAGCATTGCGAGAACTTACGGCAACTAACTGACCATGTTCTAAATCGGCAATTGCAGCAGAATGAAAATCAGAAATCATACCGCAACCGATAATACCAAAACCGTATGTTTTCATATTGTGTTAATTCCTTTTGTGTACTAAATCTTCTATAAAATAAATATATCAGTTATACTATGACTATAAG
>VYFM01000132.1:0-720 GCA_009842375.1 Candidatus Poribacteria bacterium
TCTTGTGTGTTCTCCTTGTCGTTTCAGCAAATGGAGCATTTCTACCTGAAGACAACAGTGCTGACTTTGGACTAAAATATGGTGAATCTATTGCGGGCATGCCGCCCAGTAAACCGAAGATTGACGGAAAACTTGACGATTGGAAATACGCTGTCTGGGTCGCATTCGATTCAGAAAAAGAATTACTTCGTGGAAAAGCCGCATGGAAAGGAAAAGATGACTTAACGATGACGTGGTCGACAATGTATGATGACAAGAATTTCTATTTTGCGGCGGCAGTAAGGGATGATCTTTTTACACCTGCAGCGGTTCCTGCTGACGCGTGGAAAGGAGACACGATATTTTTGTATATTGATTGGGAAAATCTGGGGGCAGGAACTCCCGCAAGTAAACCAAATTTTGCACGGATCAATAATAAGGCACATATTACAGACTATAGTGCAGTAAAAAATCAGAATCTACCAAATTCAGATATCGCCATCATTCCTACTCCAGAATTAGGTGAGGGTGGTATGATATACGAGGTAGCTATGCCTTTTGAATGGTTGACAAAAGAGAATATAGAACGAGGTTCGGAAGTAGGTTTTACTCCTGGATATGAAGAAGGAACTGACAACCTTGAAAAGAAGGCAGAGATAGTATTCATGTGCTGGAACGGTTTAAACCCTGATGATTCAGCGAATCTTGGAACATTAAAGTTTGAGGGACCACTTGCAGTAG
>VYFM01000132.1:730-3205 GCA_009842375.1 Candidatus Poribacteria bacterium
GCAGTAGATGCACATAGTAAGTTGGCATCTACATGGGGACAATTGAAAAAAGCATTATATTGATAATTTATAGTAAACTTTATCTTTGTAGCGTAAATTTTTAGTTTGCGTGGTTTTGGCACAAACTGGAAAGTTTGTGCTACAAAGAGCAAACGGCACGCACCGCGTGCCTGCTACTCTGCATCCCATAGGTATATAACACCTCCATGGCTGTTGGTGGCGAGGGTTTTGCTGTTGGGTGAGAAGGCGATGGAATTGATCTCTCTGCCATCACCCTTATACCGCTTCCGTAGGTCTCCTGTGTTGGCATCAAAGATAAAGATACTCCCCCTTGTCGTTCCCGTTGCGAGCGTATTCCCGTCAGGACTGTAGGCGATACAACTTGCCCACACCATATCTTTATTACGAATTAGCGTTTGCTTGCCTGTCTGTAGATTGCGTAGGTAAATTGCAGGATTTTCTCTGACAGAGGCAAGGGTGATGCCGTCTGGACTGAATGCTATATCGAAAGCAACCGCGGCACCTTTTAGGTTTTCTATCAGTTCACCCGTCGCTGGATCCCATAACAGCACTTCGGTTTTCTGACCACCACTTGCGACCATTTGCCGTCAGGACTGAATGCGATGGTTGTGATTTCATCTTTGTGCTTGTTGAAGGTTCTTTTGAGTTTCCCTGTCTGCGTATCCCATAAGCGGACGGTTTTGTCTCTGCTGCCAGTTGCGACGGTTTTGCTGTCCGGACTATAGGCGACACAATGTACAAAATCCGTATGTTCCTTTAGTTTTGTGGTCTGACCTGTTTCCATATTATGCACATAGCCAAACACACTCCCTATGACAGCCAATGTTTTTCCATCCGGTGAGGACGCAATATCAGCTGCGTTACCATACCAATCAGGGGTGATGGTTTTCTGAATTTCACCCGTTTTGCTGTCCCAAAAATGGATAGTCAGTAAATATGGCGTGATGATAGTATTGCCATCCAAACTCCACGTGAAACAACTAAATTCCCCGAAATGTCCGGGTATTGTGTGGGTGTTTTTGCCGGTTGCTACCTCCCAGATGCGAACGGTGCCGTCCCAACCCCCACTTGCGAGTGTGCGTAAATCGGGACTAAATGCGATGTCGTGGAGATTGAATCTATGTCCTGTGAGTGTTTTCTTGAGCGTCGCTGTGTTTGGATCCAGTAAGTAAATATCTGCATTAGAATAGGTCACTCCGGAACAGGCTAACAGGCTTCCGTCTGGACTGAAAACTACATTTGCCAATATACTCACATTGTCATGTCGGAAAGTAGCTTTCTGTGTCCCCGTGAGTGGATCCCACAGGATGACATTGCCATCCAAACTCCCGCTTGCGAGTGTGTTACCATCGGAACTGAACGCAATGCTATTCACTGGTCTTTTGTGTTCCTTAATCACGAATTTAATTCTACCTGTAAACGCATCTACCAAATGGATGTTATTGAGTCGATTGCCTGTTGCCAGTAATGATCCATCAGGACTGATCGCAAGGCTATTTATAATTGCCCACCTATCTCGGATATTAGCGTTAAGTTTATTATTTTCCTTGTCAAAGGACATTATTTCTTTTCCCGTAGCGATATCCCATGTGCGTATTTTATTGGTCCAATCCGCAACTACAAGATTCTTCCCATTTGGACTGATAGCCATACTTTGTAAACGATTACTGTTATTTAGGGGTCGTGTATATTCACCTGTGTTTGTGTTCCAAATAAATATGTGGCCGAAGAAGTCTGCATATACGAGATTTATCCCATTCGAACTATATGCGAGATGTCGGATTGGAGATTTGTTTTCTGTTAGCAGATTTATGGGTTTATAGGTGTGTGTGTCGTATATCCATACGCCGATTGTGCTGCCGACTGCGAGCCGTGATCCGTCTGTGGAGTAGTCTAATTCGTCTGCCCTTCCTTTACCGATGCGTATTTTTGCGCCTTCGGGGAGTTGGTCTTGCGCGAAGAGGGGTGTGGTTAGGATTGTGAGAAGGATTAGCGTTGTTATGCGTTTTTTCATTTGTTGTTAGTATATCATAGGTTGATGTGTTGGTTCAAGGTTGTTGGTGTGTCAATTGCGGCGTTTGTCTGAATCGCGGAGGACACGGAAGACACGGATGGACGCGGTTTTGAGTCCGTGTCTTCCAGCATCGCTTCAAAAGTTGATGCACAAACTGGAAAGTTTGTGGGACAAAGAGGGGCGGCACGTTGTGTGTGAATGCTACTTTGCATTGTCTGAATCGCGGAGGACGCGGAATACGCGGAGGAACGCGGATTATTGAGTTTGTGTCTCCAAGCATCCATTCAAAAGTTTGAGTTTATTATTTGAAAGGGTTATAGAGGGTGAAGTCTCCAGAAATCCGCGAAATCCGTGATTCAGACAATCAACGTGTCGGAGGTCGCGACCCGGAGGTCGCTCCTACAGAATGTAATATAAGATGTTGGGTTTCGTTGCTCAAC
>VYFM01000306.1 GCA_009842375.1 Candidatus Poribacteria bacterium
TAATTCAAAAGTGTTAATACTATTTGATGATAACTGCCAACCGTTTCCTGCAACTAAAAAGCCGGATATGCGGCAGATAATGATAGAAACGCTTTTGAAGATGTTGTACGAATATGGTGTAAGTAAAATGAAAATTGAGTTGATGTGTGCTGTGGCATTACATAGGAAGATGAAGGAACACGAACTCGAATTTATGTTGGGGAAAGATATTATGGACGAGTTCTATCCACATCAACTCCGAAACTTTGATGCAGAAGATCCCGATCAAATTGTTGAAGTTGGAAAAACAGATCGGGATGAGATCGTTGAGACAGACAAAGCAGCACTTGAAGCAGACCTAATTATATATGTTGATATGATACAGATTCCACTCAATGGTGGACATAAATCTGTTGCAGTGGGTCTTGGCACATACAATTCAATCGCCCCGCATCATTCTCCGCACATGACATCTGAAAGTCCTCATGTGATGCAACCTGAAGGTTCACACATGCATGCTTGTATTGAGCGGATGAGTCGACTTATTCAGAAAGAGACACCGATATTAGTTATTGAAGCAGCGATGAATGGAGCGATTTATCCGTTCCATCTTCGTTATGTTGGAAAACCCAATAAAGACTGTAATATTGTCGAACGGGTAATCAAAACTTTTACACCCGCAACCTTATCACTATTACCTGAATCAGCACGATATAAGATTCTCAAAAGCGTAAGAACTGACTATGAACCGATGGCAGTAAACGCAGGTGACATTGATTCCGTTCATGCAAAAACACTTTCATTGATGAAAGATCAGTTAGCAATTGATATTCCACGACAGTATAGTACATTAGTCTTTGGTTTACCAGATATGAGTCCTTATGCTGTTGATGCCCGTATCAATCCCGTTTTAGTGGTGAGTGACATCCTTGGATATGTATTTAATTGGTTCTATAACAAACCGTTGATAAAAAAGAACGGGGTTGTCATTATTTTGAATCCTACGTATGAGATATTTCATGAGGAATATCATGTTGCATATAAGATGTTTTACGATGAAGTGCTTGCTGATACAACCGAACCGTTTGAGATGCAACAGAAATATCAGGAGAAATACGCTAAGGATGAGTATCTTATAGAATGTTATCGTAATAGATATGCCCATCACGGTTTTCATCCTTTTACAGTGTGGTATTGGGCGACTTATCCGTTGAAATATCTATCTAAAGTAATTCTGGTTGGACCAAAGGAACCGAGGGTTGCACAGCAATTAGGTGTAGATTGGGCAAAAAATTTAGATGATGCACTATCAATGGCACGCGAAATATCTGGTGATGATGATGTCGTGGCTTTAACAATGCCTCCATTTTTCTATGCAAATGTGAAGGAATAAAATTTCATCCTTTCCAATATGTATTATTAGATTAAACTGACACATATATGTAGGAATCCAGTTATAGGATTCTGATGGGTAAAACATAGAATGGTATATGATAAGAAAATTCAAACTCAAGAAGAAATCGAAAAGGATTTTCAAGAATTCTTTAAACAGAAATACGGTGATGGTGTAAGTGTCAGCCTGGGATATGTAGGTGGACAAGAAAGTTCTTCTGAAATGACAGTAGAAGAAACACCAGAACCACAGACAACATTTGACCTGAATTTTGACCTAAAACCGAAAGAGATAAAGAACTATTTGGACCGTTATGTTATCAAGCAAGATGATGCTAAGAAAGCACTTGCAATTGCTGTATGTGATCACTACAACCACGTGCGAGAATGCCATGAAAATCCTGATGCCGCGATAACCGATTATTCTAAACAGAATATAGTTATGCTCGGACCAACAGGTGTTGGCAAAACATACCTGATTAGACACATAGCTAAGTTAATCGGCGTGCCATTTGTTAAAGCTGATGCAACTCGATTTAGTGAAACAGGTTATGTCGGTGCCAATGTAGATGATCTTATCCGTGAACTTGTTTCACAAGCGGATGATAATCTTGAATTAGCTCAATACGGAATTATTTATCTTGATGAAGCAGACAAAATCGCAACACCACCGAATATCATTGGACGCGATGTTAGTGGACGGGGTGTGCAGATTGGACTTCTCAAATTGATGGAGGAAACAGAGGTAGATCTTAGAGGGGGTAATGATGTTGCATCGCAGATGCGTGCTGCTATGGAGTTTCAAAAACGCGGCAAAGTAGAAAAAGAAGTAATCAATACACGACATATACTCTTCATTATTAGCGGTGCATTTACCGGTATGGAAAAGATTATCAAGAAGCGAATGCATAAAAGTAGAATCGGTTTCAACGCAGAAGTCGCAAGTCATACAGATGATGCAGCACAATATCTTTCTAATGTTACTCCAAAGGACTTTATTGATTTTGGATTTGAACCTGAATTTATCGGTAGACTTCCTGTTCATGTTGTATGCAATGAATTAGTTGTTGATGATCTTTATTATATTTTGAAACACTCCGAAGGTTCAATTATTCGTCAGTATGAAAATGCATTTAATGCTTATGGAATTAATGTGTTATTTGCAGACTGTGGATTACGTAAAATTGCTGAACAAGCTATTGAACAAAAAACTGGTGCTCGTGCTTTGATGACTGTCTGTGAGAAGGTATTACGCAATTTTAAGTTCGAACTACCCTCTACAGGCGTAGAAGAGTTTGTTGTAACGTCGACAGTTGTAGGGGATCCTGAAACTGAACTACACCGAATTATTGATGATGAAGAATACAACAGAAACATGGTCTTGCAAGAACGAGTACGTAGATATGAAGCGAAATTTTATGATGACCACGACTTAGAAATAAAATTTGATGAATTGGCAACAGATGCTATCTGTGAAAGAGCGTTGTCACAAGAAATCACTATTCAACAAGTCTGTGATGATATTCTGTCCAGTTTTGAACATGGATTAAATCTTATAAAGCAGAATACCGGACGATCCTCATTTACTTTACCAAAGGAAGTTGTGGATAATCCCGATCCAGTACTTGAGGAGTGGATTCGAGAGTCATATAACACAAAAAGCTAAAGCGAAGGTATTTATCAAATATACACTTTATGAAAACTGAAACAGATATGCCAAAACCACCTGAATCATTAGATATCCGTGAAACAGGACTACCTATAGATGGGGATCCACAATTTAGCGATCATAGATTGTTCTTTCAACTCCATGTTTTTGAAACGGAC
>VYFM01000571.1 GCA_009842375.1 Candidatus Poribacteria bacterium
CTATAATATAATATAATTGGCGATACGTGTTTTTAGGACTACATTTGCAAGCCTTTTACCCACCTAAATCTGCATGAAAAAGGAGATGATTCCGATGGACACCAAAATTTCCGAAGAATTTCCCCCGAAGTTTGCAAAAGAAGGGCTAACTTTCGACGATGTTTTGCTCATTCCCGCGGAATCCAGCATCCTTCCGGATGACGTAGAAACAAGTACCCAGTTAACACGAAACCTTCGGTTAAATATCCCTATCTGTAGTGCACCAATGGACACTGTCACCGAATCTACGCTTGCTATTGCAATTGCACGTGAAGGTGGAATCGGGATAATCCACTACAACTGCTCTATTGAAGAACAGGTATCTGAAGTTGATCGCGTAAAACGTTCCGAAAGCGGTATGATCAGCGCACCCATTACATTGACACAGGACAAAACGATAGGGGAAGCACATGAAATCACTGCCAGGTACCGGATTGGCGGTGTGCCAATCGTGACTGACGATGGATACCTGGTTGGGCTTATTACAAACAGAGACTTAAAATATGAGGAGAATCTTGATCTACCCGTTACTGCACGCATGACTCCTGTAGATCAGTTAATTACTGCATCCCCCGGAATTACGCTTGATAAAGCAAAAAGGGTACTCCACGAACATCGGAAGGAAAAACTACCGATTGTTGACGAAGATCTCAAATTATGTGGGTTGATTACCATAAAAGATATTGACAAGGTACAAATGTTTCCACATGCCTGCAAGGATGAGACAGGTAGACTCCGTGTTGGAGCAGCAGTTGTGCCATCAACATCTTTAGAGGATGTCGGTATGCTGGTAGAGGCAGGTGTAGATGTACTTGTGTTGGATACTGCACACGGACATTCCAAAAATGTAATAAGAGCAACAGAATATATAAATACCCATTTCCCTAACCTTGAACTGATCGCTGGTAATGTTGTCACACCAGAGGCAACGAAGAGTTTGATTGATGCTGGTGCAGATGCTGTGAAGGTAGGTGTCGGACCCGGGTCTATCTGCACAACACGCGTTATCGCGGGTGTCAGTATCCCCCAAATTACCGCTATATATGATTGTGCACAAGAGGCAGATAAAGCAGGTGTGCCAATTATTGCTGATGGTGGTATCCGTTATTCTGGTGATATTGCTAAAGCGATTGGTGCTGGGGCAAGTTCCGTGATGATTGGAAGCCTACTCGCTGGCACAGATGAAAGTCCAGGTTCTACAGTCATTTACCAAGGTAGAACCTATAAAATTCATCGTGGTATGGGTTCGTTAGGTGCACTACGAAAACGAAACATTGAACTTGGAGAACAAATGGGTGACGAAGATATGGCAAAACTCGTCCCACGCGGAATTGAAGGACGAGTCCCGCATAAAGGGAAACTTAGCAATTTTGTCTATCAGTTGGTCGGTGGAATTAGGTCTGCTATGGGATATTGCGGTACACCCGATATTGAGTCCTTACGGAACGATGTTCAATTTGTTCGTATGTCAAGTAGTGGTTATAGAGAAAGTCATCCACACGATATTGATATTACAGAGGAAGCACCAAACTATACAGTTGCCAACATATCTACATAAACAATCTTGATTGAAAATTTCATATCAGAAAGGAAACTCGTTTATGAAAGTTAGCGAAGAGATGTCATTTTGGGATAGACTCTATATCCCAGCGTTGATTAAGGGAATGTTCACAACATTAAAACATATTCCCAAAAAGAAATTAACGGTACAATATCCAGAGGACCCAAGAAGTGTCAATGAACGAAATGATCGATATCGCGGAATCCATAAATTGACCACCACTGAAAAAGATGAAATAAAGTGCGTTGCATGTTTCTTATGTGCTACTGCTTGTCCCGCTGACTGCATCACAATTCAGGCAGCACCAGCACCAGAAGGATGGACAACCAAAGAAGGCTATCAACGGGAAAAATATCCTGATGTTTTTGAAATAAATATGCTACGTTGTATTTTTTGTGGATATTGTGTTGAAGCTTGTCCAGAGGACGCTATACGTATGACTGGACTGACACTGCCGCAATATTTTCGTGAACGTCAAGCAGAAGGTGAAAAACTTGGCAGCAAACGGAGCGATTTCATCTTTGACCGTGATATGTTGGTTGCAAACAATGACATCGTTCAGGAAGGACTTAGTGTTGAAGCACAGTAGCAATATAATACTGGATATTGTCCAAAGTTATGCGTGTGTGGCTTCACAATACAGTGAGTACTGATGTTTAGGATGATAGGTACTGCTGTCAACTTACTATGGTATTACACCCCCCGTTTCCGAAAAAACAATATCAGATACTTTACGCTGACCCACCTTGGGATTACAAAGGACAACTGCAACACACTGGTGTAGCAGGAAAAGATAGCGGCGGAGCAATACGACATTATCCAACCATTTCTGTAACAGAGATGGTCAAATGGAATATTGCTGCTATCAGTACCCAGAATAGCCTTTTGTTTATGTGGAGTTCATCTCCTCACCTTGACCAAGCCATAATGTTAGGTAAAGCATGGGGATTTCGCTGGGCAACAGTCGCTTTTGTTTGGGACAAATGTCGCTTAAATCCTGGTTTTTATACGATGAGTCAATGCGAATTGTGTCTCGTGTTTAAACGCGGCACTATTCCACAACCAAGAGGAATGAGAAATATCCGACAACTTGTTAAATCCAAAAGAACTCAACATTCCGAAAAACCTGATGAGGTGCGACAACGTATTGATGAGATGTTTCCTGAACAGAGCAAAATTGAATTATTCGCAAGAAAGGAAGTTGATGGTTGGGACGTGTGGGGACTTGAAATAAGACAAGTACAGAAGGAAGAAAAAGTGTATTGACAATCCCTTTACACTATAAATATAAAGAGAAGTAACCAAGTTATAGTGAAACCTATAAATAAGTCACACTCCTCGGCAGGTGCGGTTCACTAACCGCATCTATGACACTGAATAAACACTGGTTCGTTAGGAAACCGAACCTACCGTTTGGTGTAAATAATTATGGTTTTACTAGAGCGCGTCTCGTAAATCACTTGTAGAGGCGGGGTCTCCTCGCCCGATGAGAAGCACCCTTTCTTTCTGGGCGAGGCACCCTCGCCCGGACGATGAAGATAGGATTTTCCGCAAAAGATCAGGAAAACGATTTATGAGATAGACTGTAC
>VYFM01000338.1 GCA_009842375.1 Candidatus Poribacteria bacterium
GCTCTACCCAACGGACAAGACATATTATTGAATTGTGAAAATAATACAAGAAAAATAGAAAACTGAATAACCCTGCCATATACAACCTAACCTTGACAAAACGAGTTTCGTATGATAGACTTGCGGTCATGAAAATTGTCGTCGCACCAGATTCATTTAAAGGAAGCGTCACTGCATTACAAGCCGCGAATGCCATTGAGCAAGGACTCCGTCAAGTATTTCCGGATGCCGATATAGATAAAATTCCGATGGCTGATGGCGGTGAGGGCACGGTGCAGTCTCTTGTTGATGCCACTGGTGGACATATCCAAACGAACCGAGTCCTTGGACCACTCGGTAACGAGGTTGACGCACAATTCGGTATCCTTGCAGATGAAGAGACAGCGGTGATTGAGATGGCATCTGCATCTGGACTTACACTTGTTCCGCCTGACAAGCGAAACCCGCTGTATACCACAACCTACGGCACAGGGCAGCTTATACGTGCTGCATTGGATAAAAGTTGTCGAAGGTTAATCATCGGTATTGGTGGGAGTGCAACAAATGATGGCGGAACAGGGATGGCAGAAGCTCTCGGTGTCCAATTTCTTCAATCGGATGGGAATCCGATTGCGCGAGGTGGTGGTGGATTGGGTAAGTTAGACTCAATAGATATAACGGGTGTACATCCAGCAATTGCGGAAACAGAAACAGTTGTCGCTTGTGATGTCAATAATCCGTTGACGGGACCAGAGGGTGCCTCACATGTATATGGACCGCAGAAGGGTGCTTCTCCTGAAATAGTGAAAACGCTTGATGCACATCTAAAACATTATGACCATGTTTTGACTCGGACACTTGGACGATCCTATAACGACATTCCTGGTGCTGGTGCTGCAGGAGGGTTAGGTGCGGGTTTGATGGCATTTCTCAAGGCAGAATTGCGATTGGGTGTTGATATTATGATTGATGCTGTTAATTTGAAGGATCGGATGAAAGGTGCATCTCTTGTCTTCACAGGTGAAGGACAATTGGATTTTCAGACTGCATTTGGCAAGACCCCTGCTGGTGTTGCAAAGGTAGCAAAAGCACACAATATCCCTGTTATAGCGATTGCAGGTGGTATTGGTGATGGGGCAGAAGCGGTTTATAATGTTGGTATTGATGCGATGTTGGGCATTGTGCAAGCACCGATGTCTCTTGACGATGCAGTTGAAGATGCATTTGAACTTATTGCGAATACTGCAGAACAGGCTGCGCGATTGATTGCAATTGGTCAACGTGAACCTTTTAGACGAAATTTGACTAATTTAAAAGAAAAATGGGAAAGGCAGAAGAATAGCGATGCTAACCTTCCGACCTCCCATTCCTCTAACAAACAATAGTTAACTTACAAGGGTAATATAGGTGTATCTTTCATAAAGTCATCGGTTTCGGTCTGCCATCTTTTCAGTTCAGTAGCCAATGACTTGACTCGTTCAGCGTGTTCCGGTTGTTCAGCAAGGTTATTAGTTTCCCAAGGATCATTTTCTAAATCAAACAACTGGAGGTAATTGGTGCCTTTACCTGTCTCTTCAGAGACATAATAACGTATTAGTTTCCAACGTCCATCACTCACAGTGCGATGAATGTCTTTATACGCAGCAAAAACTGTATCACGAACCTTATCAACACAACCTTCCATCAACGGAACTAAGCTGCTACCTTCCACTGTGTCTGGAATGTCAACATTAGTAAGATCACACACGGTTGGGAACACATCGTAGAGATAGGTCAATGCATCCACTGTTTGTCCTTCCGGAATTCCTGGACCAGCGAATATTGATGGCACACGAATACTATGACTATACAAATTCTGTTTACCAAGCAACCCGTGTTGTCCAACAGCGAGTCCATGGTCTGCGGTGTAGATGACGATAGTGTTATTAAGGTGTCCTTTTGCCTCTAATGTCTGTATGACACGTCCCATTTCGGCATCTTGGCTGGTAATCATACCGTAATAATCAGCAATATGTTGCTGGACAATCTCTGGCGTGCGTGGGAATGGTGCTAACACTTCATCCCGAATTCGCATTTCTCCGTTGTCAAATGGATGTTCCGCAACGAAGTTTTCTGGAACTGGTACATCTTCAGGTTTATACATAGTCGCATATTCACCCGGTGGCGTTCTCGGATCGTGCGGTGAAGTAAAGGAGAGGTAAACGAAAAATGGATCCGTTTGGTCGTAGTTTTCTATGAAATCCACGGCGGAGTCTGTAAACAGTGTCGTAGAGAATTTATCGCCAATATATCGGTCATCTTTAGGATAAGCACCTGTTGGGTCGAAATCGAAAATTGGAACTTTATATTGATTACCCATTCCACCAAAGAATATTGTTGCGGCATCGTCAAAACTATTAGCAAACGTTTGTCTGTCATTGTGCCACTTACCGCTAAAAAAGGTGCGATATCCTGCTTCACGCATGACCTGTGGCCAGACTGCCAAATCTTGGTTAAGTTGGTTGCCACCGCTGCGGAAAAGGTTTGCACTTGTAAGAACAGCAGCACGGCTGGGTACACAGACAGCACCAACGAGAGACCCCATGATATGAGTTTCTCTGAACGTTGTCCCACGTTCCATGAGCGAGTCCATGGTCGGTGTTTTCACCGTTGGGTCTCCATAACCTGCTATGGCATCCCAACGATGGTCATCGGCGATCATAAAGAGTATATTAGGTTGTGAAGGCATGTTTACTCCTATAATGGTTATTGATGTTCAGTTAATTTGAAAGCGATATTACAAAACTTGTAAAGGAAATGTTAATGAAGATAGCAACTATTGAACAATTTTACCCACGCCGTCGGATGCGTCTCGTAAAGATTACGACAGATACCGGCATCGTTGGATGGGGTGAAACCACACTTGAAGGCAAACCGAAAAGCACCTGGGCAGCGGTTGAAGAACTTGCCGACTATTTTATCGGTAAAGACCCATTGCGTATAGAACACCATTGGCAGCATGTCTACCGATCCGCTTTCTTCAGAGGAGGTAATATCTTGATGTCTGCCCTATCTGGAATTGATCAAGCACTTTGGGACATTGCAGGTAAATATCACGGTGTACCAACTTACCAACTTTTAGGTGGTGCTGTGCGTGACCGAATTCGCGTTTATGCACATTGGGGCATCGGTAGCCTAACTGACGAAGGAAAAGCCACGGCAAAAGAACGTCTGGACTTTTTACAACAAAAAGGTGGCTATATAGCGTTTAAAAGTGGTCCCGGAGGAAAATGGCGTGGACATGAACCTCCTTCGGTGATTGATGCTTTCATTGAACGTGCCTATCTGATGCGCGAATGGGTCGGTCCCGATGTTGAACTTGCCTTTGATTTTCACGGTAAGATGACACCTGCCCTCGCTATTGAAATCTGTCATGAGCTTAAAGGTATGCGACCCATGTTTGTTGAAGAACCTGTACCACAAGAGAATATTGATGCGTTGAAATTAGTATCTGACCATGTGCCGTTTCCGATAGCGACTGGAGAACGGTTGTTGACCCGCTGGGGTTTCCGCGAGGTATTTGAGAAACAAGCTGTTGCTTATCTACAACCCGACACCTCTCACGCTGGTGGTATCACAGAATTAAAGAAAATCGCGAACATGGCAGAGGTCTACTATATGCATATTGCACCGCATTGTGCAATTGGACCGGTTGCTTTCTCTGCCTCCCTTCATGTTGATGCTGTTGTGCCAAACTTCCTAATTCAAGAGCAGATTGATGACGGTTTAGGTGCTGGTTTGTTCACTGAAGATTGGCAAGTTACAGATGGACACATTGAACTGCCGACAAAACCGGGTCTCGGTTTTGAGATTGACGAAAAAGAAGCAGAACAGATACTCGATACCTATCCCGAAGAACTCGGCGGTGAATACTATTACGAGACAGACGGTAGTGTTGCGGATTGGTAGTTGGCTGTCAGTTGTCAGCAATCAGCAGTTAACTATTCTTGCTTCGGACAGTCTCTAAACCACTGATTTACGGTGTGCAACGTAAGGTGGTTCAAGCATTAACTTCTGATCTTCATCAGCCATCAATTCTCGGAGTGTATCATCATATCTGCCTTGTCCCCATGAAGCATGTCCTGGGGAGTACTTAAACAGAATTGAGCGGCGTTGATGTGTCGCAGTCCACGGTAAAGTGCCATGTGTCAACGCTTCCGTAAAGATGACCACATCACCCGCCTTCTGATGCACTGGTGCCATACAGGTTTTATTTTCCACTACAGGTCGAAACTGTGGTGGGCACGGATAGTTACTCTTATGGCTACCTGGGATGCAGCAGAAACCACCATGTCCCGGCATCATGTCTGTCAATGCCCACGAAACAACGGTCAGTCCGTTATACATCCTATCATTTCTAAAAACATAGTATTGTGAAGGATCGTAAGGTGTGCCACCGCCATGAAGTGTACCGCCCGGGTTGCCATCAATCATCAAGATACCGTAAACATGATCAAGGCGAAATTTCGGACCGACAATCTCTGCCAAACACGGCATGATACGCGGGTGGTTGAGGAGATTCCTAAAAGCGTCGTCCTCCCAACTTAGGAAACCACCGAATCGTTGCGAATGGATGTTATCATTCGCAGGATCAGGATAGTCCTGTGCATCAATCAATGCGTTCAGTTGTGTCAGTTCATCTTCACCTAAAACGCCTTCTAAATTGACATATCCCCACAGGTCAAACAGATATTTTTCTTCAGCGTTCATACAGACATCTCCGTTTCTGTTATTGATGTGGTGAGCGCGAGGTCGGTTCAAGCCGTGTTACAACGATTTTTGATCTGTCGATGAGTTCACCGACACGCGCTGAAATCTCATTTACCCATCGGTCATCTTCGTAAACCGCTGCGTAGAGTTGTTCTCGTTGTTCCTCACTTTCAAACCGTCGGATCCAGACGTATAGATCATCCTCTTCTTCACCGATGAAACTCCCGATGACAACCATTCCTTTGGATATCTGGAACGGTATAACCGTTTCTTCCATGTATTTCACCCAGTTTTCGTGTTGTCCGGGTTGGGTTCGATATTGACGTAATTCAAAAAATGCCATATAAATCTCCTTGTTTGATATTTCAATTATAACCGATCATAGCCGTAACCATTACCAGTAATCTCAAAGAGGGCAGATGCAGCAAGGAAATGAATATCTGCGTCTGCATCTTCTAATACTGTCTCTAATATTTGTGTAGTGCTTGCGTTTTTTGCGTCACCGAGTGCTCTGATGATATCAATACGAAACGCCCGTTCTGTTTGTTCAGTATGCAATTCGGTTAGTTTGGCGGCGAGTGCAGAAACGGCTTTGTCGTCTGCGATTTTGCCGAGGGCACGTGCAGCATCTCTGCGGATTTCGATATGGTTCTCTTCGTTATTCATGATTTCAATAAGTGCGTCGGTAGTGGCAACATCCGCAAGTTCACCTAAAGCTTGTGTTGCTAATCGCCGGACATCTTTATTGCTCTCATTTTCTCCATTTGCGACAAGAACAAGGTCTGGCACCAACGCCATAGTTCCAGTTTCACCTATTTTCCGTGCAGTATCTTTTCGGGTATCTACATTTGAATCGGCAAGTGCTTCCCTAAGCTCCGTAACATCAAGAGACCGGGTCCGTGCCAATGCAATGGACGCTGCATTTCTGATTGGATTCCCTTCCCATTTGTCCTCCACACGTACCTGCATTTTTTCAGCAATGGATTCAGGTAAGTTAAGCTTTCTTGCTGATCTGACAATTCTTTCCCAGCTCCAATTCCGTTTTCTATCGTTAAGTGCCAAATTGCGTCTGTTTGCTGCATCTTCCAACGCAACGATATATTCCGTTTCATCAATGATGCGATTAGCAATTGCTTCTGTTACCGCTGTTCCCTCAATTGCAGCGAGTGCTACCGCAGCTTTTATGCGAGGAGAGGCATTTGCCAATATAGCTGTGCTTGCATCTAAAGGGATCCGTTTATCCTCCAAGATCGCAATCAAGCGAGGAGCGGCATTTGTGCTTTCTAATCTTCCGAGGGCAGTGATAGCATTATTAGAGATGTTACCGATGCGAATGTCAACTGCACGGAGCAAGAGATCTTCCGAATTCATATCACCGATATTACCGAGTGCGGTAACAGCAGCAGCACGGATTGCATCTGTCTCTAACTGGTTTTCCACCATATCGCTAAGTCTTGGAACTGCTTTTGCATCCTTAATACTACCCAATGCCACAACTGCTTGTAACCGAACAGCACTGTTTTCATCATTGAGTGCATTTCGGAGTACGGGAGCTGCGCGTTCGTCGCGGAGTGCATTTAACGAGGCAACGGCTGCAGCACGGATAGCGACCGATTCATCCTGATTATTAAGCACCTCAATCAAAGGTTCCACTGTCTTTCGGTCTTTAAAACCACCTAGGCGAGTAACTGCCTCTTTCCTTATCACATAACTTGGATTTTCCAACTCCGCAAGCATTGTGTCTAATGCAGAAGCATGGTGAATAACCCCAAGCATATAGACGATTGCCCAGTGTGTCCATTCGTCGTCAACGGATTTTAGAGCATCAAGCAGGAAATTGGTCGTAGTTTCATTTCCATTTATAAGGAGTGCACCAATTACTTCGTTTTGAACAGATTGAACTTCATGACCATCCTCAAAACTACCGCGCCCTTTTTTGACGATTTCAACGAGTCCTTTGTCGACGAGTGTGGGGGCTATTTCTCTCAGTGCCTTTGATGCTTCAAGGCGCGCTGTTTCATATTTATCATTCCTGATAATATCAAGTAGCGGGTCTGCACTTTTTGTCGATTTGATAGTGCCTAAAGCGATTGCTGCTTCTTGACGCACAACCCCCTGTTTTTCCTTTTTTAGTGCCGTAATCAGTGCATCAACTGCGATTTCACCACCGACTCTGCCGAGTGCCCATGCGGCACTGCGTCGGACCGTTGCTCGTTGATCATCTGCTAATGCGTTAACAAGCGGTTCAACGACGGTATCACCTTTGAAAATACCGAGTGCTCGTGCTGCTTCACTACGTACCAGGCTGGGAATAGGTTTGAGTTCACCCCAAATCCGATAATATGGTCGTTGATATTCTGTTGTCCATTCAATATTCAGAGAATCAAGATGTGATCTAAGTGCATCAAGGGTTTTATACTTCCGTTTCATGTGCCGTTGAAAATCGGATATCTCATCGAATTGCATGGACAAAACCCAAAATAAGACGGGTAGTGTTTCCGTATCTTTAATACGGCTTAGAACCTTTACTGCGTTTGCTCGGATAACAGCACTCGTTTCATCACTAAGTATAAGCAGCAGCATCGGTTGTGTAGCTTCAGTGGGTTTTAGCTGCCACAAGGCGTTGATAGCTGCAGATCGGACTGTTTCGCGTCGCAGTTTGTCCATTGAAATGGCAATCAATTTCTCAACATTTTCTTCAGTAGTGACATTGATCTTTCCGAGTGCTTCCGCTGCTTGTGTAACTGTTGTATCGTCAAGTTGGAGTGCTGCGGTGAGAGCAGTGACAGCAGTATTGTTAGGACCGCGGGCACGCATGTTCCCAAGTGCCTTAGCTGCAATGGCTTTCACTTCTTTGTTGGCATCACCAGTCAAGATGTCAATAAAGGGTTGTATTGCGCGTCGGTCACCAATTGTGCTTAAAGCGTTTGCAGACTCTAATTGAACAAGATATTCACTCGTTTGCAGTGCGTCTATAAGTGCTGGGACTGCGGCTCCTCGCATTGTAATTAGCGCGGTAAGTGCTGTACCCTTTAAGTCTTCGTCTGCCAAAAGCTGGATTATGGGGATAACTGCCTCTTCCGACCTGATTATACCCAGAGCGCTAATTGCAGCAGATTGTACTCGCAAACGGTATTTTTTCATCCAAGAATCATCAATAAACGCACTTGCTATATATCGATATTGTTCCGAAAAACCGTTATCTACATCTGGAATGATATTGTTGGCGCGGGTTTCAAGCACGGCTAATAGTGGTGCGATTGCCGGTTCACCAATTCTATCCAGAGAAGCTATAGCGGTGTCTTTGACGTAACCGTTAGAATCTGCTAAGAGTTTGATTAGATCATTAACAGCTGCATCCGCTTGGAGTTTACCGAGTAGTTTTGCGGCATGCATCCGAACTTGCGCATTGTTGTTTCTTGTAGCGAGTTGAAGTACTGATATAATTTCGGGATTCGGTTGAAATTTAGGTTTGCAGAGCTCTCCTACTGCGACAATAGCACTGTAGGCAGCCTCCGGTTCCTCATCCGTTTTGGATAGAATTGACTTATACGTCGGAATCAGTTCACCGTTTTGTAACGTTCCTAATTTTCTTATTGCTGCTTCTCTAATCTGAGGGTCTTGATGTTGCGTAGCGGATTGTAGTAGCGTAACGTAATTTGAATCCACACCATCTGTTCCACTGTTTAACCGTTGTAATAGAAGCGCAACTGCAACGTGGACAGCGGGTTGATAGCATTTTTGAGCTTCTAACAGTGCCACTACGACGACAGAATCTGTTCTCTTTGCTAATTCCGATAACAATGCGGGCTGTTTTTCAACTGCCATTGCAAGTGAGGTAGCAAGCAAACCTGAAATCGAATTGCGTGATCTGATAAGCCGTTCTTGTCTATTTAGTTCATCGGAATCGGGGTCATCCAGTATGGTAATTGCTCTAATATCAGTATTTACCGTTTCGAGATGTGTCAACGCTTGGGACATGGCTTGGTGCCAACTGCTTGCATCTGCGCTGTTTCGCAACTGCAATAGGCGATTGAGATAAATTGCTTCCTGATTCTCTGAATCTTTGTCGCGGGATTTCTGTACAGCAGTTTCCGCTGCTGTATAATCTCCTTGAACAATTGCTTGTCTTGCTGAGAGGATGGCTTTGTCTTCTTTTTCACCGCACCCAACGAGAAATGAAACACAGAAAATAAGATGAATACAGATTATAGTGTATCGTTTCATAAGGTATTTCCTCAACAACTTAAAATTTTGTTTACTCTCCTGCAATTACCAATTTCGTAAGGTCAGCGACAGCATGGACATGTTTTGCTATACGATTTAATAGTGCTAATCTATTTCTGCGCAGGTCAGCATCTTCTGCCATTACAAGAACATCGTCAAAAAATTTGTCTATTGCGGGTTGCAATGCTGCTAACTGTTTCAACAGTTTCGGATATGCACGTGCCCGAATGCTATCCTCAATGTCAGGCTCTGCATTATAGATACAAGTATATAATTCTTTTTCCGCATCAACTTGAAGTAGTGATGGGTCAATAATACCTGGGACATTTCCGGATAGAACGTTTTGTAGCCGATCGAAAACATTGGCTGTTTCTTCAACTGGCTCATCATCGGGTAAAATTCTAAGCACCCGATTGAGTGCATTATATACTTCCTCAAAATTGGATGTCAAGCGAAATTCAGCGAGGGCACTGGCGCGTTTGAGAATATCCACAATGTCAACCTTGCCTACTGCCAAAACAGCATCAGCAAGGTCTGGTGTATATCCTTGTGTTTGCAAGATACCACGCATACGTTCTCTAATGAAATCAAGTACGCTTGCTCTTGTTCCATCAACCAATTCCGTATCGTATTCAATGATTGCTTTGTGGATAACATTATCTAAATTGAGCGGTAACTGCCGATCTTGCAAAATGCGGATTATACCGAGGGCATGTCGTCGTAGAGAGTATGGGTCTTGTGAACCTGTGGGGCGTTCCTCTATGCCGAAGTATCCGACTATGGTGTCGAGTTTGTCAGCGATAGCAAGGATCGCACCAGCTTCGGTTTCGGGTATAGGTGTATCCGCCCCAAGCGGTTGATAATGTTCTGCAATAGCAGTTGCAACCTCATCGGGTTCACCTGAGTTTTTTGCATAGTATCTACCAGTAATTCCTTGCAGCGACGGAAATTCAATGACCATTTGAGTGGTCAAATCTGCCTTACAGAGCCATGCTGCGCGTTCGGCGTGATGCGTGGCTGCTTCCGTTAATTTCAATTCTGCACTAATGAACTTCACCAAAGACTTTAACCGTTCAACTTTATCTAAGAGAGAACCGAGTTTAGCGTGAAAGACAACAGCACTTAAACGTTCAACTTTTTCGGCAAGACCAGTTTTCTGATCTTCTCTATAGAAAAACTCCGCATCATTGAGTCGAGCATGTAGAACACGTTCATTTCCGTGCTGAACACCATCAATATTCCCATCCGTGCCGTTGGAAATGGTAATGAATTTTGGTGCAAGTTCTGTATCACTTTTCCACATTGGAAAATAACGTTGATGTTTTTTCATTGCTGTAATCAGGACTTCAGGTGGTAGTTCCAGATGTGATTCACTAAAATTACCGACAATCGGTTGTGGATTTTCTACGAGATAGTTCACTGTATCCAATAGTTCTTCATCTATATTTGGAAGACATCCTTCCTTTTCAAAAACAGTTCGCACCTGTTTTTCGATTGTATCGCGGCGTTCTTTCGGACAAACAATAACACCCACATTGTGGAGTTCCTGAATGTAGCTATCTAAGTCCGCAGATTCCAATGTTATCGGATCGGGATATAAAGAACGGTGTCCGTAAGTGCTACGTCCTGCATGCGCTGCTCCGTAAGCACAGTTGACAACTTGATTTCCGAGTAGTGCGACTAACCACCGAATGGGTCGTGTGAAACGGGCAAATGCTCTTGGTTCTTCAGACTTTGTTTCCCACCGCATCGTTTTTGGAAAACGGAGTGTCTCAATCCATTCGGGTAGGAGTGTTTCCAATAGTTCTTGGGTAGATACACCTTTTTCAAGTTTGGAAGCACAGATATATTCTCCACGTTCGGTCTCAACGATACGAAGATCCGAGATTTCAACACCTTGCGTTTTTGCGAAACCGATCGCTGCTTTTGTCGGTTCACCGTTTTCATCGTAAGCGATACTTTTGGGTGGTCCGATGACTTCTGTTTCCTGACTTTCTTGCATCGTTTTGACATCTTTGATAGCAAGCGTGATACGGCGCGGTGTTCCCAACGTTTGAATATCACCAAACGGAATTCTGTGTTCGGAAAGAGAATTTGTGGCTATCTTACCAAGTTGGTCAAGAGCAGGTGGCATATAACTTGCGGGGATTTCTTCGGTGCCGATTTCAAAGAAAAGGTCGGCAGTTTCAGGAAGTCCTGATGTAGTGGGTTCACTACGGTCAGAGACTGCTTCTACTGGAGCAGAAGTTGTTTCTGTGTCAAATCGTCCCAAAAGGGGGTGTTCCATCTCTTCGCGCTGTGTGACATAAGCGCGTGCGATACGTTGTGCCAACCTACGCACCCGTTCAATATAACTCACACGTTCAGTGACGCTGATTACACCGCGGGCATCAAGCATATTGAAGGTATGTGAACATTTCAAAACATAGTCGGTTGCGGGAAGGACTAAACCTGCATCTAAACACGCGTGGGTTTCTTTCTCATAAGTGCTAAACTGGTCAAAAAGCATGTCAACGTTTGCATGCTCAAAGTTGTAGGTTGAGTATTCTACCTCACTTTGATGGTGGACATCTCCGTAGTTAAGATGTTCATTCCAACGAATATCAAAAAAGGTATCAACATCCTGTAGATAAAGAGCAATACGTTCAAGTCCATAAGTAATCTCAGCACAAATCGGGGCAAGGTCTATGCTACCCATCTGTTGGAAGTAAGTGAACTGTGTAACTTCTGCACCATTCCACCACACTTCCCAACCGAGTCCGGATGCGCCAAGGGTCGGGGATTCCCAATCGTCTTCTACAAAGCGGATGTCGTTTTTTCGGGGAGAGATGCCAAGATGGTAAAGGCTTTCAAGGTAGAGTGGTAGTACGTTTTCTGGTGCTGGCTTTAGTATTACTTGATATTGGTAGTACGCGCCGAGACGGAAGGGGTTTTCTGCGTATCTGCCGTCGGTGGGTCTGCGGACAGGTTCTACATACGCCACCTTCCATGGTTCTGGACCGAGGCATCGTAAAAATGTAGCGGGGTTAAATGTGCCTGCGCCGACTTCTATATCGCATGGTTGTTGAATAATACATCCTTGTTCTGCCCAAAATTTCTCTAATGCTAATATAATTTCTTGTAAGGTCATATCTGTTGGTTTGTTATCTGCTCCATTTGTGTTGGTTGAATATATTGTAAGTTAAGTCAGGAACAAGTGTTATTATTAAAAATCCTTCCCCAAGTTAGTATGGATGGAGTTCAATAGTTCCCCTTGAAAACGAGATGTTAAGATCAAAATTCGACAAGAAATTTAAACCTAATACCCCATCAATAGTTGATCCAAAGGGTAAATCGTGGCATACGACATCAATGTTTTTGACAGTTTCTCCAATTGCGGTTGATTTACGGACGGTTATGATTTTTGCAGGCACAATACCGCTTCCTGTGGTAAGAAGCACTACCTGTTTCGGATTTGAAAGATCGTATCCCAAATCTGAAGCAACTTTTGTGGGAATTGAAGTATTTGAGGCACCAGTATCTAAAGCAACAATCACATTACGAAAGTTTTCAGCATTGATGCCGCCAACTGTGGGACGGAGAACAATCAACCCATCTGTTGGGTTGAAGGATATGTATCCCATTATAATAGATACCTCATTCCCTCTGGTAGTTTACCTGTATAGTGTATTGCTGCACCGCCTTCATAATGTCCGGAGGCTTCATAAACATCGTCTCGAGATTCGCTATGAACGACAACAATACCTGATAGCAACTCGGTGTTTTCGCTGATTTCACAGTCAATGATGAACAACCATTCATCAGGATATTTCTGTTCCATCTCTTGAAGTGTGAGGCGTTGGTTAGACATTTTTCTCCTTCCTTTGAAAAGACATACTTACATCCCAGTCCCCGTTTTAACCAATAACATTATACCTTATTTTAGAGACTATTGTCAATCATTTCAATAAAGACCAATCGGGTTCGTCTTCTGGGTCACCGAGGGGACCGTGGGCATTGCGGATGATACGGCGTTGTGCGTCATACCAATCCGTGTAGTTTGTGGCAGGTTGGAGTTTATCATTTCGAGCGTCCATCAGGTTTAGGAGGGTGGCTTCCATTTGGTCTGCTAACGATCTTGCTTCAGTGTTGTCTATTAAGTTGTTCATCTGCAGTGGGTCTGATTCAATGTCATATAGCACCCGTTTACCGTTAAGCCAACGTGCGTAGCTATGGGTTTTTGTGCGGACACCGCGCCATTCGTTGCCATCGACGAGATAATCGTAGGTTGAACCGAAGTTCATTGTTAAGACAGCATCCTGTTCATAAGCATCAGGTTCACCACGCCAAGATGCAGACAGATCATAACCTTCAATTGTGCGAGGTGTCGGAATTCCGCATAAACCGCAGAGAGAAGGGAATAGGTCTACAGGTGATGTAAGTGTATCACAGGTGCGGTTGTCTTCAAAAATACCGGGTAACCGCATGATAAGTGGTACTTTAATGGATTCTTCATAAGGTTCTCTTTTTGCCCAGAAATTGAGACCTTGCGCGCCACCTTGTGTGCCGTGATCAGAACCAAAGACAAGCAATGTGTTATCCACACGACCTGTTTTTTCAAGATACGACATCAACTCTCCGAGCATATCGTCTACTGCTAAAATCATAGCAAGATAGTGTCGGTAAGTATTTACTGATCGTTCTCGCTGATTATCTGACACGTTTTCGGGTAGATGGAGTTCAGCGGGTAGGCGATCATAGTATTTCTGCGGGGCATATTCATAAGGTGTACCGTGTGCTTGATGTGGAGAGATAAACAGACAGAACGGCGTATCATCGTCTACATCATCCATAAACTGAAAAGCGTATCGGTTCAGCACGTCTGTTTCATATCCTTCCCATTTTTCGTTCCGCCAATTGTCAAGATTTACAGTGCCATTGAAATAGTCGGTGTGGAAGTTATAACCACGCCAATGTTGAAATCCGAGACGGTCACGACCTTCAGGAACATAATCGCGTCCACCGATTTCTGGAAATGAACCTGTATGGAGATGCCATTTGCCAACCCACGCAGTGCGATAACCTTTTCGGTTGAAAACATCACCGAGCCCGATTTCATCGTGTCGGGTTTTGACGAAATTGATGAGATGACCGGTTGTCTGTGGGTGTCGTCCTGTGAGTAGCATGGATCGATAGGGTGTACAGACTGGTGCGGTGGCAATCGCGTTTGAGAAAACGGTGCCCTCTTGTGTGAGGCGGTCAATGTGTGGTGTTTCAATCTGTGTTTCACCATAAACCGGTAAGGAGCATGCACGGATTTGATCTGACAGGAGGTATACGATGTTGGGTTTGTTTGTCATGTATCGGTATCCTTAGATTTATTCAGACAAGGTGTCCACAAAACAAGCAATGCCAATGTAAGAATCGCAATAAATTGCGCGACTACAAATACACCTCTTGACAAGCAACGATCCATACAGATAAACTTAAAACTTCAGTCCCACACTAACACGGTGTGCGTCATTCAGGTATCCAAAATCAGCGAAGGCGTAATCAAGAGATAGCATTGTTTGACCAAACTTTAGGTGTATACCTAAACCGAGTGTCAATCCCTCTTCATCATCGGTGCGGTCAGGACCTAATCGAAATTTGTAACCCGCACGGATCGCTGCCATCTTTCTGTACCAGTATTCCATACCGAGGTTTAGACGTTCGCTGTTATCATTCGGGTGATTCCCATCAAGCGCGATAGTAAGCAGATTGCTTTCATCATCAATTAGGTCATAAGCCACTCCGAGACGAAAATTAGATGGCAGTGGATATTCAACGGTATCTAACTCCGCTTTACGCGTTGGATTCGTGGTATCTGGATGGGGTGAATATTCTGCAATCTGTTCCTCACCAGCGACTTCAGTTCCAGTCTCAAGATCGGGTCCACTGAAACTCATCTCAGGTCCGAAGTTTGAGAAGCACATCCCGATACGCAGACTCCGCCAACCCGTATGGTATAAAGCACCAACATCTATAGCAACGCCCTTTGCGTTTTCCCGATGTATCTGCTGATGAATATATTTTGCATTGATACCGAAGGAGAGATTAGCACCGGATTCTTTTTTATAAAGTTGTCTGGAATACGCTAACGAGACTGCAGTATCCCATGCTGAATACCAAAGTCCCGTGCCATCAGGTTTATCAAGTGTCGTGATTTCTGTATCGGGAACATTGAGAAATGTGACACTTGCACCTAACGTGCCAATCTTCTCTATCGGTGTAGCAAATGCGAGATAGTTGTAACGGACATCCGCAAGCCATACCGTATGTGTATCTGAGAAACTGGTCTTTTCGAGTTGGCTGAGTCCAGCAGGATTCCAATAGATAGTGGTAACATCGTTAGCGATTGCCCCGAACGCTCCACCTAAGCTATCCACCCGTGCCCCCGGTCCAATTTTGAGAAATTGTGCGCCAGCAGTTCCAACATTTGTAGTTGCATAACTGGAAACGTTCAATGAAAACATCATTGCAACCATAACCAAAATTGAGAGAAAGGGAGTATAGTAGCGAGGTGTATCAACCTTTCCTCCCTTTGCAATTCTATAGTCTTGTGACTTTTGATAAAAAATAGTATTGTGCATGTGTTTCTCCTAAAACGAGTTACCGTTATCGTATGATTGCGAACCTTCCGATCTTATTCCCGATGACATTATTGCTTCCATCTTGTGCCTCAACATGGTAGATATAAACACCACTTGCAAGTGCCTGATTGTATCGGTTGAGCAGGTCAAATTCAGCAGTCCCGCCTTTGTCTCCCTGTGCTAAACGTTCATTTGGGTTGAAAGGATTTGTACTTTCATGTTTGATTTCCCGCACTAATTCACCTGCCAGTGTATAGATTCGGATAGTACATCGTGGCGGAAGACGCATGAAAAAGATTTTATCTGTCCCTTCAGCGATTACCGCTCTATTTGTGACAAAGTATGGGTTCGGGACGACACGAATTCTGCTGAGATCTGTTTCAATATTTTCAGGTTCAAGCGACTCACCTTGTGTTGCAATTAGAATCTCGTCTCCATCCTGAGGTGCAGCAACGCCACCCATTTCAACTGTGAATACATCACCAGCAGAAAGTTCACTATTGGGATCAAAGATATATACATAGGCTCCACGGATGAATATTCTAAAGAATCCTACCGTGTCCTGTGGCACATATTCATCACTCCAACCCGCCGCTGTCAAGATAGCATACCCATCAGCACGTTGGTCATTGAATTTGATTTCTTCCCCTGTATCTTCGTCCACCACCCTAACGTGTGTGTCATCTGTAAATGTGATGGAGTAGGTATGGGGACGATAGTAGGTTGCCCAAAAGATATTGGGCCAAGTGTTTTCACCTGCCCCAGGAGATTCTATCTTCACTGACCAGTCTGTGACGGTGCCTGCTGTCAGTTTAACATCATTGATTGGATTTTCGTCTGGACTATCATAAGTTACGTCAACCCCTTTTATATTTAAGATGATGCCATCAAACATCGGTGTACGTGCTTCAAATGCCTCAAAGTGGTTAGCATCATACCAGTCGAACGTTGTTTTTTCTACGACTGTTTGATTCGTTGTGGTATCAACGATTTCGTAAGCTGGGGGTTGGTGTCCTGGACCTGTGATATATGCACCAGGTCCGGTCTGCTTAGCCCCATACCAAACGATCTTATATTGATTTCCTGTAACTTTGTTTGGGACTATCACCATTGGCTCTATGCTAACAGTAACAGCGTTTTGTTCCACATCAACGATTGGTTCTCTATAACCTGCGGGATGTGCGCGTGGAACAACATGAACCATTGTTTCAATCTGACTGCTTTCCATTGCGGGTAGGGCTTTTTTCGGATTGCCTGTATCGTAAGAGGTAACCGCGTAGGTGTACTGAATTCCGTTAGTTAAGCCTGCGTCCGTGTAAAAATTCTTGATACCCGCATCTTCACCAAGAGCCTGCGATGTAGTAGAGACTACTTGAAATATATCTCCAGCTACAGGTGGACCATCAGGACCATCGGTTATTTTTACGTATAACCCGCCAAAATATATCTGTTCACCAGAGCGATATGTTCCATCAGGATAAGGTTCACCTGTATCCGGCTCCTTTATGACAACATACCCACCACCATTTGCGGGAAATTCGGGGTTATATGCCATAACTTCCCACAATGTTGTGTTGATCACCTCAAAACTTGTGCTGGAATTAAATTTGATAGCATAAGTTGCATTCTTGAAGAAATCAGCAAAAAAGGGTTCATCTCCCATGTTTTCAATGGTAGCATCCGACAACTTACCGACGTGTGCAACCGTAAAGTAATTACCGGTAGCACTTGGTCTGTCAAACTCCATCAATAATTTCCAGTCTTCTACAGGTTTTCCAGTGTTTTCATCGTAAGCGGTATCTCGTCTATAAACTCTGTACCCTTCAAAGATTTTCTCTGGATCGGTTACATCAACATATTCTTCGATGCTTTTATTGACATCGTTGTGAAGCCAACGTCCAGCACTTTCCCATACGAGTGACACCTGTCCATCCGCAGGATAAGCAACAACGAGAGGTGAGGGTGGTGGTGCTGGTGCAACATAATCATCGTCGTATAACTTCTGTGCCCAGTCGGATGATGTTTGCAAGCCTGCAAGTCCTTCACCGATTGCCACCGCGATGATAACGTTAAATGTTTCACCAGGGGCAAGTGTTTCAATCGGACCGTAGGATTGGATAAAACGTTGGTCGTCGTAGTTTGCGGGAAGCGGTTCAACACCGGGTGTGCTGATTAACGCGTACATTTCCGCATCAGTTGTTGGATCTGTGTCTATTGTTATCCGTTTGTGTGCAATAAACGGGATTTTAGCAATTGCATCTTCTGGATCTTCTCCTAAGTATGCATCCAAAACGCGCAGACCAATATACCCCGGTGCAGAAGCGTTAGAGAAACCGTAGGAAAGGTATCGGTTTGGATGATCCTCTGGATTGAGACCGTCTGGTGTTTGATCTAATGCAACGAAATCATCCGCTGAGTAACTCGCTGTACCTGTTTCATTACTGGAAATGTCTACATCATATCGGAAAGCCATAAACACATCTTCAAGAGTGTCTTCTCCGACGTTTTTGACGTTATACTCAAGAATAAAAAAGTCGTACAGTGGTGCGTAACTCCATTGGAAACCGTGAACTTCAATTTCTAAACCGAGTATTAACCCTTTATTTGCTTCAGGATTTGTGTCGGTACATTTAAATCGTATAGATTGGTTTGTCGGTGTCCCTTTTGTTGTTACGCCGGGTTTGCGAATATAAACCTCGTCTTCACTATTATATATTGCCGGGTCGAATTCTTCAGGTGTTATATGGTCAATGGGCCAAATTTCACTTTGTCTACCATCGGACTCAGCAACACCGATTTCTCCGTTCTTTTTCGCTCCAATCCAGATATCCCCTTCAAAGATGTATGAATCGTTTGTACCTGCGGGCCACCATCCAGATGGATTTTGTGAAGGATTCCTGGGATATCCTACGACTGTGGTGTTGAATATAGCTGAAGACAGGTTCCCGACATCAAGTGCTTTCCAATCTTCACCTGCATTGACCGATAGTGTGGAAAATGCTAAAACCATAAATAAAATACTATATCGCAGTCCTTTCATTTTTTCCTCCCTATAAGGGTAATGACAAATCGCCTCTATAAAATATGCGGTTGATACTTGTATTATACCATTTATTGCCGATTGGCACTTCAGTAAATATAATCACTGTGTTTCTGTAATCTCAAAAATCCTATACCTCTGTTTACTTCCACTTCCTACATCTACCTCGCCTTCAATAAACAGTGGATATTTATACTCCCTTTCAGTAACAGAGAATAAATATGGAATTGCGCCTGCTTGCCGTGCTTCCCTCGCTTTCATTTCAAGATCACGTAGTTCATCCTCGTTAGTAGTTTTGACCAAATATGTTGATCTGTCAGCGTAATACATCAAATCAAAATGTGCTCCTGTACGGTTTTCATCAAGAAAAAAGCAGGCGTTTTTTGGCATTTCCTGTTGAATACGTTTACCACTGACAACATACAAAGGAATTTGCTCATTACGTTGTGTAACCTTGTATGCTGCCTCAACATAACTCACTGCGTAAAATATAGTTATGAATAGTGCTACATAACGAACTCCAACCCACATCCATTTTTGCCAATCTCTCTGACGAATTAGAAAATATATCCCTGAAAATAGACCAAACAAGACACCGAAGGCAATAATTTGTTCAGTTATCCAGAAATGTCTATGCATAAAAGGTGCAAAACTCTTGATCCAGTCTATCGGAATAACATTGCGAATTTGGACACGCCCATTAGTTCTTGTCGCTAAAGTAGTGATGCTAACAATAGACAGCATTGATGCACCCCAGATTGACGTGTAAAACCAATCTTTTCGTTGCCATGCTTGACTGATAACCACAGCAAGACAGATAAGCAATGGTGGCACAGCAATCATTGTCGCCGACGGTGTCTTCGTTTGTGCAAGTGTGTGCGGAACAATGACACCAATTGCCCATGCTAACACAAACAATCTGGGTAACTTCCATCTTCTGAACATCAGTACAAGCAGACACAATACAATTGCAAAAATCGCAGCATAGAAAAATGGATAAAATAGTGGCATATATTCAAACAGTGGTCTATCCCAACTTGCTTTCCACCCTTCAATATTCGTATTAAGATGTTCAAGAACGCGTCTATGTTCCCATATATATTCCCGAGGGTATCTTATCAAACAATAGACTGCCCAAGGAGCGACAGTTCCGATACCAACCAGAAGAACCAAACCCACATCTTTGAGTCGTATTCGCATTTCATTTTCATCTGATATTGTGTCCGCAGTCTCTTGCGTCTCAACCGCAGCCATATCATCAGAAGATGTTCTAAGCTTTTGTATTTTAGGTTTACCCCATTTTACAAACCATACTACAAACGCAATACCAAAAGTTATAAGTGCAAGATAACTTTTTGAGAGATAGGCAATACCCATTGCCACTCCCGATAAGATATAATTTCTCCTTTTTCCTGTCCGTATTGCACGAAGTAAAAACCAACATGAAACTTGAACCCAAAGCAACAGTGCAATGTCAATGTGGTCGGAAAACCGATAACCGTGAACAGATGCAAAAAGAAACGGGTTAAATGCCTGAAAAAATGCTGCGATGAGACCTGTCCGTTTATCGAACAGATCGGATGCGATTCTAAATGTTAACCATGCTGCAAGCACAAGACTGATAGCAGATGGCAAACGTAGCGCGAAAGCATTGATCCCAAATATAAAATGTGAAAGGCAAATTTTCCACATTGCTACAGGCGGTTTATGTAGCCATATATGGTTACCTCCCCAATTTTTGTAATCATATTCAAGCCACGGTTGATCGTATAGTGTGAACTTTAGCGGATGTTTCGTTAGATTTCTCGCGACAATGGCATGAAACCCTTCATCCCAAAAGTGAATCTTGCTGTGTCCAAGGTTGCGTAATACTAAACTAAAGGATGCAATTAGTATACAACATAGGATAATTTTTATTGATATTGATTCACTTTTCTCTTGTAAATTCTCTGATGTCATCAGTTCTGCAATATACCTATCTAAAGTTTCTACGGACCTTATAATCCTATACCGAACTATCCCTAATTTATGAGTTCAAGATTAAGAGTTTTCAGAGTCAGTCGAGAAATGTTGGAATATTTCAGTGTGCTATAAATCCTTATTGGTACTGGATTTACAGGATATTTAGGACAATATTAGTCAGGAATGAATCTGAAAATTCTGAATTTTCTACCATAGAATTCTGCGGTTCTAAAGACGTGTGTTTTATGTTACTTATACCCATCCATCTTCAATCATTAGGGTTAATGGCGATTCCATTTCTTCCATTGGCAACTGAACACGTTGTCTTTTACGAGATGACTCATAGATTGCCATAAGTAGTTCAAGGGTCGCATAACCACAATGACCGCTTGAGCGATGTTCTCTGTCTTCCTCAATGGCATTGATTAGATCACGTACAGGGGTGATTCCGGGTGGTAATTCTGGTGTTTCCCATGCACCACCTGTCTCCTGATTTCGGTAGCGGATTCCCGGACCACCGGGAGCAGCGAGTTCTATTTCACCCTCTGTGCCATAGCAGTAGATATGGTGATAACCGGGAGCAGTATCGTTCCCTGATTCTATGATCCCTCGAACATTATCCTCAAACTTAAAGTAGCCGACTGCGAAATCTTCTGAGTGCAGATCGTATTTAGTGGGTGTACCGATGCGTTCAATCTGTCCGATAACCCAACTGACAGAACGGTCATCGTGGAGATATAGCATGAGGTCAACGGTATGCGTAGCATTGTCCTTGAGGTCACCGCCACCACAGATGCCGTGAATGCGGAAGATATCACCGATAGCACCGTCAATAATCATCTGTCTTGCGTGTTGATATGGTGTACTAAAGCGTACCTGATGGTCGATTGCCAATTTTACACCGTTTTGTGCACAGGACTCAAGCATCGCCTTTCCTTGTCCGAGATTCTCTGCCATCGGTTTTTCAGAGAGTATGCCTTTGACACCGTGTTTCGCAGCCTCAACGACAATCGGGGCATGGTGTTTCGGACGGGTACAGACTGAAACGAGATCAATTTCTTCAATCTTAAGCATTTCAATGTAATCGGTGTATTGTTTTTCCACCTCATACTTTTCTCCATAAGCATTAAGTCGACCTTCATCAATATCTGAAATTGCGAAAATCTCTGTTCTCGGTTCATTCACATACCAACCTGCGTGCATGTGGGAAATCCCACCGCAACCGACGATTGCGACCTTATATATTTTGTCCATAGATAATTCCTTTTATGTTATTATCGTATAAGTTTATGATAATTGTCCCACGCTAACCATTTGTGTTCGCTGTATCCTGCGCCTAATTTTAAGTGGCATAGTTTTTGGAGTGCGTCTGCAAAACTTACCATCGTAATTTCAACGATGTCTGGAACATTGTTGGGTGTGGCTTTTGTAATAGTGTAGTCC